>JAJZIF010000303.1 GCA_021810735.1 Acidobacteriota bacterium | reverse complement strand
TTCCGATCTTGCGAGGAGTAATATCTAGGCCGCCCTTGTCCGTTAGAAACGATTGGTAGACAGGACCCCTGTCCTGCCGCGAGACCTCACTGACGAGGCCAGAGCTGGGGGTTGTGGGAGGAATAAACGGCTCAGCGCCGTGCACCAGCATCCATTGATGGAAAGTATCGATCAGATGATCCACCGCCTCCTGGACGGGCAGTTCGCGCATGTCAATATGGTCGGAACATAGGCGGGCGATTGGTAGGCCGCCGAGGTCGCTCAGCCAGTTGAGTCGTATCGCCCATGACTCAGTGACATAGGGGGATATTCCCTGCGGCGGTGCCTTCTTTTCCTGGAGGAAACGTTGGTATTCGGGTTCCCCCTCCTCCGCCCCACTGCGCATCGAAACGCATACGACGTATCCGAATCCCGGCAGCGCCCGGAGCTTGTCGAGGAGGCCCTGCAACACGTCGTTGAAGTCAGCGCGGGTTTTCTTATCGGAAACCCGATCATCATCCTCAATGCAAAGGATTATGCGTAGGCGACAACTGACTAAAACAGACGAAAGCGCCAACAGCCACTGGTCGTAATCTGCCGGGCACCAAAGTGTCCAGCTCAATATGGACCAGTAACCCCCCGCGCCGGTGACGGACCTCGCCACGTCTCGTGGCATTTCCGAAAACACCAGTGGATCCACTTGGTCCGCAGCGGACTTCACGATTTCGCGCAACACGTGGGCCAACATGGACCCCGCATCGCTGAAGCCCCACAGAGAGGTAAAGCAGAGCCGCAGGCCAATAGCGGCTCCACGTGGCTCCTCTTCCTTGGCGATGTTGGAGGCAATTCGCAGCAGCGAGGATTTTCCACTTCCCCGAGGTCCGATCAGGCAAAGCGTTCCCGGTGGGGCATCCGGTGCGGTTGGGCGCAAGCGGCCGAGCAACGAATTTGCCGACTCGGAAAACCGGAGCTGGTCGTCCCCGCGGGCTTCCACGGGCCGTTCCGGAGCGTCCAACCATTTAAATATTCTATCGATTTCTCTGTAGGGGTCTTGTGTGGCAGCTGGCTTGTTTCTATTTGTCTCGCTTTTAGCCAGCGGAGGGGTTTCGCGGGCACCCCGCATCGGGGCGCTTGCCATCGCGGCGGGAAGACGCCGAAACCACGCCGCAATCGCAATCAGCGCGGTCCATGCGGCGCAAGCCACCGGAAACGCGACGGGTGGTAGATTCATCAGCAACTCGCGCACGGGAGCGCGAAAACAATGGGCGATGTGTTCCCAGAATGCGACCTGGGGTAGGTTCACGAGCAGTTCGCGCCACGTTGCCCGATTGGCGAGGCATCCAACTCCCGCCGCGAATATTGCCGCCGGAAGCACCACCCACGATGCTGGCAACGGGCGGCCTCGTGTTCGGAGGGGATGAAGTAAGCTATTCCAAAGCCCATCACCGATGGACCGGCCAGCCAGCAGGATCAGGGCGAGAAGGCCGGAAGCCGCCGCAAACTTGGGGCCTGGGCAGTACGCCAGGGTGGCCGCTGTCGCGCATCCGAGAATTGCGGACGAAACCACCCACCGAAACGGTGCCCAGCCGAGGCGAATTCGGGGCGGGGCGTGCTGGGGTGCATTTTTCGGGTGTTCTTCCGCCATGCTAATCCTCCGCCGCCTCCGCACCCATGCGGTATTTGATGTCGTAGTTAATGATAAAATCCAATTCCTCCGGTGTGAAGCCGTAATGTTCGGCGAGCACATGGTCGATCTCGTCAATGATGGGCTTGGATAGATTGGGGCGGAATTCCTGGAATTCACAATCCTCGCGCTTTCTGACGATTGAGTTCTTCTTGTAATCCGTCATCAGACGGTCAAAAATACCAACGAGTTTCGGGCGCGTCGCGCAATCGAACTGCCCAACCGGGAATCGCCCCACATCCACCGCTGTCAGGTTCCGTCCATTGCAGATCGACATGAACCAGAAGAAGAACAGGCTGCTATTCAAAACAGCACACACGCACTTGCCATCGGCCTCATTATGGAAAGCGAGGTCACGGAAGTGGTGCACCGAACGTGAACGGGTATCGCTCTTGAAGTACTGCTCGAAATCCATCGACCTGATCCAATAGCGTGGGCTTCGATGGTAATGGGCGATAAAACCACGGTGTCCTGCTGCGTAATTTGACTGCGCGTCCTTGTCAGCACGCTTCTCTATCTTGCTGAGCAGTCCCAGTGCCGGCGGCTCACCCAGTTGCGCGATCCGATTCAGCCGAGAATGTACGCATGAGGTGAGATAGGTAAGGGTGGGGAAGAGCGAACTCCGTTCTTCGGCGCACCAGTGGTGGTATTGCGTCGTAAAAAGCAAGCGAGGACCCCGCGGTCCGCCATCCCCGAGGGCTATGCAGAGCCGTTGGTCGACTCCATCAAAGAGCTTGGCGGGCCGGATAGCGTAGGTGCTGTACCAGAGGGTACCAAAACGTTTGGCAAGCACGCCGCGCAAGCACGCCGTCTCGTCCAATCCGACCGCGCTCGATGGAATGATCATTCCGAGTCTTCCACCCGGGTGGAGCAGAAAAGCAGAACGCTCGACGCAGAACGCGTACAGGTTCTCAGCGGATGCAGTGTGGTAGGTCGCGTCAAGGATGTTGTACGAGTCTTTCGCCCTTCGATATTCGACATACGGCGGATTGCCGATGATCACATCGAAACCGCCCTGGCTCATTACGCCGTAAAACTCTGTGAACCAGTGGAAGGGTTGGTGGGAGGATTTCCATTTCTCGAATTCCTTCGGCTTGTTCTGCACATCAATACCGTATTCACCGGCCAAATAGCGGTCCAGACGATCGGCCAGTTTTGCCAGCGCCTGGCGCATGGCGGTTTTGGTTTCGGCGATCAGTTCCGAGTCGGCCCGCGGGGATAAACCCCGCGGCTCGCTGGGGCATTGGGGTGGGTTGCGCGCTCCACTGGAGGAGGGGATTTGCAATTCCTTGAACTGGGAGAAAATTCGGGCGGCACCGCTGGCGCTGCGTTCGATGTCCCGCAATTCGTTGGCGGAGAATAGCAGTTTGCCTTCCTGGCCCTTCCGCAAGCTTTCCAGGGTAGCATACCCCACCAGCGTGTTGCCGGCGCGGATGTTGAAATCGATATCGGGCAGCGGTTCGATTTGCTCGAATGTTTCAGCCTGGGCGGCGAGTTTCAGAAATAGCCGCAACTTACAGATTTCCACCGCCTCGGGCATGATGTCCACGCCGAAGAGATTATTAATGATGATGCTTTTCAGGATGAAATAGGTTTCACTCGGGTGCGCGGCGGTTTGTGATAAAACCGAGCGGAAATCGGTAAATTTTTCCGGCTGGCCCATCGGCGCCACCTCGGAGAGGAAGCCTTCCATCCGGCCCAGGCAATCCTCGTAAAGCGTTTCAAGGATGCGCAGGGCTGCGAATAGAAACGCGCCGGAGCCACAGGTGGGGTCCAGAACGGTAATTCCACGGATGGCGTTCCAGAAAGCGCGCAGAAGTTCCGGGCCTTCGCACATCGATACCGCGTCGCGGGCGAACCTCCAGATATCCAGGTTCAGCGTGATCAGGTCATTGATTTCATGAACTTCGCCGGCGCGGAGTTTTTCCCTGATTTCAAGGCACCGGGTGCGGCGGGCCACATACTCGCGCCAGGTTTCCGTGGGCAGGCGGAGGGGGTCGTCCTTCGGTGCCTGCCCGAGGTTGTAGCGTTTATCGAACATGCGGGCGTTCGCATCGCGCATGCCTGCCTGGACAAAATCAGGCAACTCCTGCTCCGGCACCGTTGCACCATCCGCGTGGACCACGCCCTTGAGCACGGCGGGATATATGTACCGGTCCGGGTCGTCCTTCAGCAACCGCCAAAGGTAGCTGCCCGGCCTAAACGCTATCGGGCACTGCTTTTTCGCGGAATCAAACAGGAACGGGATCAGGGTGTTTTTGCTGATGTATTCGGTAATGTCCTCTTTGGTGTAGTAGGCTCCCATCTGTTTCTGGTTGATATATTTTTCAAATATGTAACCGACAACATCGGGGTTAATTTCGTTGTCGGCCCGGAGCGGGCGCTCATCGAGGTGCCAGCGATATTTGTCGAAAAAATCGAAAAGTTTCTCGAATGCCTCGTCAGGAATATCGATTTCAGGGTACCGCTGTTCGAGCTCGTGGACCTCAAAAAAGCCGCCGTTGAGGTAGGGAACCTTGCCCAGCAGTTTCTCCATCCGGGCATCGCGCTGGGCGGGCGCTTTGGCCAGGCCGTCGTGGAATAACCGCAGGAGAAAGTAACGGTAGAAGCTGTGGAATTTATCTTTACCTTGACGTTGTTGCAGCAGGTTCAGGCGGTTGCGAAGGTAATCGACGTCGTTGTCCAGAAATCCCTTTTTCTGGATGAAATAGACGAACATAAGGCGGTTAAGCATCAGAGAGCCGTACCATTTCAGATCGCCAGCCTCGGCGATGCCCTTGATGAAGGTGAGCAGAGCGGCGTGTTCGGCCTTGAATTGCTCGTAGAAGCGCTTGGTAACTTTTTCCACATCGAAAGCGGCACTGGCCCGCCCGGCGACGGTCGCGATGTTAAGGGACTCCTCCTCATCAAGGGAGAAACTGATGGCGGCGAGCTTCTGGGCCAGCGCTTCGCCGGATTGGTCCGGGGCGACCGTGAATGATCGGCTGGCTGCGGGGCGGCCAACCTGGCGGCGTGTCCATTGCCAGATTTGTTGTTTGTCATCCGTGAAGATGATCATGTGCTCATAGGCGGTGGCGGTGAGCTTGTTGTCAATTTTGATACGTGTTGTGCGGTCGGGAATTTGCGGGCAATGCAGGATGCGAAATCCACGTTTCTGGGCGATAGCGGTGAGCGTGAAAGTTTTATCGGCGACACTCACACTCAGTTTGCCGGAGTCGTTATCCCAGCCGAGGTGCTCACGGAAGAGGTGGCGGAAGTCGCGGCGGCTTAAAGAGTCGCGGATGGCGGCAATGTTGGTTCTGTGCGTTTCGGACATGGTGGGAATTATGCCGCAACGCGGCGGATTTGGGTAGTGGGTTGAAGTAATAATCGGTATTGGAGTAAAGCGAAGAAATGGCGGCGCGCACGGCGGTGCAAAAAGCGAGCCGCGTGGGTTTATCCCCGCGGTGCGGACCACCGGGATAAACCCAGCGGCTCGCAAAAAGAATCGGTGCCGCAGCGCAATCAGCTCGCGGGCGTTGCCGGGCGTCAGCGGGCGGGGTGAGGGATTACCCGCATATTGATGATTTCGCAGAGTATTGCACGTTGATTGCGAATGTATTCTTCCACTGCATCTAAGGAGCGTTGGCTGTGCAGGTACCGGCCGCTTCCGCCGCGTGTCCACCACCGGCCGGGGTGGCCAGCGCCGGCAGAGAGTGCGGCGGTGGAGACACCCTTGAGAATGCGCCGCACCGC
>JAJZIF010000302.1 GCA_021810735.1 Acidobacteriota bacterium | reverse complement strand
AGCCCGATGGTTTGGAAGGGGGTATAGGGCTGCCCTGAATCGAAACGGTAGAAAGCATTGATTTCAAAGCCATGGGTCAGTTTGGCAACTATACGGTTGTCCGTGTTCCAGTCTGGCACCTGGTAGCTGAGCTGGGCGCCGATGACGTTCGTAAAATTGTTGCCTGAAACGCTGCGCTCCCCAATATCTGTATTCAGGGGGTTTTGCGCAAAAGCGAGCGAACTGCCGCCCGCATAGGTGCTGGCAAGAGCATCGGTGACGTTGTCCATGGTCTTGCTGTACGTATAGGAAAACGTGCCGGTTGCGCCGTGCAGGTTGCGGGTCGTAAGGTTCGTCTGCAGACCGTTGTACTTCGCCCACCCGCCATTGTCTACCTCCGCCACGTTGCCAAAATTACAGTTGGGTCGCCCATAACCCACCGCAGATGTGTCGGAGCATAGGGTAACTGGGGCGAAGGCCGGATAGTCCGTCTTCACCGGCAGGAGATATGGATTGGCATCTCTGCTCTGAAAGTTCTTTTCCGTCAAGCTACCAACGTAACGAATTTCGACCACGGCCGCGCTTCCTATCTGATGGTCGATCGCCAAGGTATACGTTTGCGTATAAGGTGGGACCAGATTTGTTTGAATTTGGGTCTGATCGAGTATGCGTGGATCTCCGCCGCGCGGGAGTGATGGAAGATTCAAAGCGCGGACTGCGGCTCCGCTGATATTGCCGCCGGAGGGTATGCACGAAGAGCCGCCGGTGCAATCGATTGTTCCGGCAACGACCACGGGCGCCCCATTTCCACTCAGCAGGGCAATATTATAGAAAGCTGGATTCTCATTGATCGAGTAGCCCGCCTTCACCACCAGCTTGCTGTCAAATGTTGGATTCCACGCGAAGCCTATCCGCGGCTCAAAGCCCTTGTAAAAATTCTGTATCGCCGGAAACGTCCGATCGGCAAGCGGCAGGGTGGTATCCCAGAAGGCGGTCGCCGGATTCGATTCGCGCGAAACGGTTTCGCTGTGCAGCACATTGAATGCCGGACTGAAGTATTCCCAGCGCAGGCCGAGATGCGCCGTGAGGGTTGGCGTCACCTTCCAGTCATCCTGAAGGTATAAAGCGATATCCGTTTCCTTGTACTTGGTCGTGATAGGGCCATCCGTCAGGGCAACTTCCGCATTGCTGGCAGGCTGGCCGGAACCGGGTGCATCCGAGATGAAATTATTGAAATCGTTGAAGGTGAAGGCCCCGTTGTAGTTGAATAGGCCAGTCTGCGGTGAATTCTGATAATCCACTTCTCCGCCGAACAGGATGGCTTGATTGCCATGCGTCCAGATGGCATTGTCTTGTACCTGGGTTACCTTCACGACACGCCCTTGTGGCAATCCCGCACTCAAGCCGAAACTTTCGAATCCACCATTGATGGTTATGTCGGCAGGGCAAGCTGCCGGCGTGCTCACGTTGCAGCCCTTGTAATCGCCGCTTGGAAAGCCGAGACCGGACTGCTGAAAGGAGTAGCGCAACTGGTCCACCCAATTCGGGCTGAAGGTGTGTGTCCAGTCTGCTCCAATGGTGTGGATCGTATCGAGGAAGTTCGCGTAGCCGCCGGAGGGAACGTCGCCAAAATAGTTCTCCTGGAGGGCGTTCTGGTATAAATAACGAGCGAAAAGGCGATCCTTTTCTGTCGGCTGCCAGTCGAGACGCCCGAGGAATTCCTCATCGTTGTATGGAGACGGCACAAATCGCTGCACAAAAGAAAACGGCACATTGGTGGCCGTAACGCCGCCGGGGCCGGTGACAGTCTCGTCTGTAACCGCGCCAACAGCAGTTGGATTTCCCACCTTGACGGCGTACGGACCATAGTTCTGCAGAGCTTCCACCGAGGAGTTTCCTGGAAAAGCAGTTGCCAACGCTGTCAAACCTGCCGGCGTCGGTGTAAGTGCCGTGGATGTCTGGGGAATGGCACCCGTATGCTGGCGATCCCAATAACCGCTGCCAAAGAAGAACAGCTTATTCTTCAGGATGGGCCCTCCCAGGGTCGCGCCAAAGCGGTTCTCAATGGAGCGCGGCAGAACGGGCACGGAACATCCCGAGCTTGGATTCTGTCCCGGCGCGCAAAATCCGAAGAGGGGGTTCTTTTCCTGATTCTCGAGGGAACTCAGAAACGATCCTTGATAAAACTCAAACGCGCTGCCATGAAACGCGTCGGTTCCGGATTTGGTGATGTAATTGACCACAGCGCCGGAGTTGCGTCCATACTGGGCACTGTAGTCGTTGCTGATCACCTCAATCTCCGCCAGAGCGTCCTGGTTGCCAAAGAAAATTTGTGGGCCGCCAACAGTGTTGTCGTTATTTGTCTGGCCATCCAATTCGAAATTGTTGTACCGTCCGCTCTGTCCGTTCACCGAAAAATTGTCGCCATTCGTATTGGAGAAGTTGTCCGCGTGCGTACTGACTATGCCCGGAATCACTTCCGTGACCGTGTCGAAAGCGTTGTTCAGAGGGATTGACTCCAGCGTTTGGGCACCGAAAGTTGTAGTCACCTGAGATTCGCTGACCTGGAGCAACGGGGTCGTGCCGCCGGTGACTTCGACACGTTGCGCGGACGCGGAGACCCCGAGCTTCACTGCCTTCAAGTCCGTGGTAACACCGGAGACCACGACCACCGAAGGAACGGCTCCGCGGCTAAATCCCGATGCATCGATGTCAAGCGCATACCTACCGATTGGCACGTCTCGGAAAGCGAACGCCCCATTGGCGAGGCTTTGGGTAGCCAGCTTCACGCCAGTGGCAAGGTTGGTTGCAGTGAGATTTGCGGCGGGAACGACCTCACCCTGGGGATCGACAATAGTACCCATAATCGTGCCGGTCGTGATGCCTTGCGCCATTAAGTGGCCGGCACTAAGGAAACTCCCTGCCAGCACCAAGGTAACCAGCCATCCAGAAATCCTGCGCATCGCAAGAAAATTGCCACAATGATTCATTGAACCCTTCCCCATGACCTTTTTCAGTGATCCAGCCGGTGTACGGCGTTGCTCCTCAGGGTGCAATTCCCTTTCGCTTTCGTAGCCACCATCAACGAGACTACTTATACTTGCTTTAAGATCGGGAGTGATAGAGATATGGTCACCGCTACCCATGCTCCATGTCCAAATTGGGCTTGGAGCATGGTTCCAATCCATTTTGGATCAGGCATTGAATCAAGCGGACTAGTGTTACCAATGCTACACGCAAGTAACGATAAAGGGGGTACTAACTGACTGTGGAACACTTTAAGTAACGACAGAATGGGAAAGTCAGGGTAATAGCGCAATCATGGATTCCAGCGCGACGCGCCTGCATCGACACGGCAAAGTCCAGTACAGTATGGGGAGGATGGAAATTCAACTCGTCACCCTCGGGCGAAGGACCACGGGCAAGTATGCGTCCGCAGAGGAAATGTATGCCAGCTATTGCCAGCGCATTACGCGCTATTGCGGATGCCAGACGGAGCGTTATGCGTCCGAGGAAAAATTCTTTGCCGCATGGGACCGAGCGAGCCATGCCCGTTCCATGCTTGTGTTGCTGGATCATCGCGGCCGCACCTGGTCTTCGGAAACCTTTGCCCAATGGCTGCAAAGAGAGCGCGACGGGGGCATTCAACAATTCACGTTCGCCGTGGGACCGGCGGATGGCTGGTCGGAAGCTGTGCTTCGACAAGCGACCAGCCGCCGCGACTGGCTGGTGCTTTCGCTGGGGCCGATGACATTGCCGCACGAACTCGCCGCCGTGGTGCTGGCCGAGCAGATCTATCGCGCGTTTACCATCGTCGAGGGGCATCCGTATCATTTGGGACATTGACGAGGCGAGGATTTCCTGCTCGCGAAATTCACCCCGGCCTTTCGACTTCGCCATCGCGAAATTGTACGGGAGGGTGACGATGGTCGCATAACCTTACAGATCGAGAATCGTTATGACGGATGCAAGACGCGGAGTCACGGTTTAGGATGGATGAAGCATGTCCTGGTTTAAACGCAACGAAAACGATATCGAAGCCGCGCCGGAAAAGAATGTCCGTACCGAAGGCTTGTGGACCAAGTGTGACGGCTGCAACCAGACCATCTGGAAAGCCGACCTGGAATCCAACCTGAATGTCTGTCCAAAGTGCGGCAAACATTTCAAGCTGTCGGCAAAAGCGCGCATTGAGAGCTTGCTGGAACCCGGCTATCGCCTGGTCGATACCGAACTGCGCTCGACCGATCCCCTCGATTTCACCGACCTGAAACCCTACAAGGACCGCCTCAACAGGGCGCAGATGGAAACGGGGTTGAATGACGCCATCCTGACGGCACTGGGCAACCTAGGCCCGTATCCGGTCGTGTTGAGCGCCATGGAATACGCGTTTATCGGCGGCAGCATGGGTGCTGTAGTTGGAGAAACCGTCGCCCGCGCCGCCGACTATTCCCTGGATACTCGTCACCCGCTCATCGTCGTCGCCGCATCCGGAGGCGCGCGCATGATGGAAGGCATCGTCAGCCTGATGCAATTGCCGAAAATATCCGCGCGCCTGGCGCTTATGGATGACGCGAAAATCCCATACATCTCCGTACTCACCAATCCGACGTTCGGCGGAGTTACGGCCAGCTTTGCCATGCTGGGGGACCTCAACGTAGCCGAGCCTGACGCCCTCATCGGCTTCGCCGGCCCGCGCGTCATTGAGCAGACGATTCGCCAGAAGCTGCCGGAAGGCTTTCAGCGATCGGAATTTTTGCTCGAGCACGGAATGCTGGACGCCGTTGTCCCACGCAGAGAACTGAAGCCGTATCTCATCCGCGCCCTCGACTTCATGCAGCCAGCGAGCTGAACAGATTCCGCAGGCTCAACTTGTTGCTGCTGGTGGACGGGTCAAAAACCATCGCCGCGCGATGAAGTACGCGATCGCCACCAGCAGCGTTCCCGTCAGCGCGCTCGGTCCATCCGCAAAAGAGACGACCCGTAGTGCCCTGGAAGACAATCCGATCGGCGCGTTGTAGTACTACAGTTGCAGTTCACGGATTCCACCTGATTTCCATCGCTACCCACTCGCTCACTGCTCTCTAAAAATCAATGGTTTACAGCGCAGCTACCCCAAACAATTCGCTATCTACAACTGTAGTATTAGACCGGTTTCACAGTTGCTGTAATGCGGACATAGCGCTATCCCACCCTAGCTGCGCTAGGATGGAGCACCCAAACCTTACGCTATCTGTGAAAATGCTCTAGAGCATTTTCGCTATTACGGTGAACTCTCGAAGTTCAAGGAAGAGCAGCTTTTCCTGAGGGAAAAGCCGCTCCAAAATCGCCGCTTCGGTCTACGCCCATAGTGAAAATGCTCCAGTCCTTCCGAAGGGGACACAAGCGTTATGGCTTCTTTTTTTCTTGCTGGGCACGGCGCTGCTTGACCCAGCCGGGCTTCACAGTCTGG
>JAJZIF010000301.1 GCA_021810735.1 Acidobacteriota bacterium | reverse complement strand
AACGGAATCACTCTTACGTTGGAAGGAGAAGCCAACGACTATGTGGGGAAGGGGCTTTCCGGCGGTCGGATTATCATTTTCCCGCCTCGCAATTCCAGCTTTCAGCCGGAAGAGAGCATTCTTGCAGGCAATGTGATTCTCTACGGGGCGACCAGCGGCGAGGTCTTCCTGAATGGAATCGCAGGAGAACGCTTTGCCGTGCGCAACTCCGGTGCGACCGCGGTCGTGGAAGGCGTTGGAGATCACGGCTGCGAATACATGACCAATGGGCTCGTGGTCGTGCTGGGTACTTGTGGCCGCAACTTTGCTGCCGGGATGAACGGAGGGATCGCATACGTCTTCGACGAGCGCGGCGATTTCAAGGAGAAACGCTGCAACCCGGCGTCGGTAGATTTGGAGCCGGTCACCGACGAGCAAGATATCGAAGATCTGCAGACGCTCATCACGCGCCATCGCGATCTGACTGGAAGCCCACGAGCCGGATGGATTCTTGCCAACTGGAACGAGAGCTTGCCGAAATTCATCAAAGTGTTTCCGCAGGAATATAAGCGCGTGCTTCGCAGTCGAACAAAAGTACATGTTTCAGCAGGAGAGATTCCTTCATTGACAACCGTCGAGCAGGTGCAGCATGGGTAAAACGACAGGATTCATGGAGTATTCGCGCGAGCTTCCCGAGCGGCGTCCGGTCGAGGAACGCGTCAACGACTGGGTGGAGATTTATCGCGCATTTCCGGAAGAAAAGCAACAGCAGCAGGCGGCACGGTGCATGGACTGCGGAGTTCCCTTCTGCCATACGGGCTGCCCCGTCAACAACATCATTCCCGACTGGAATGACCTGGTCTATCGCGGGCGATGGAAAGAAGCGATACGCCGTCTGCACGCAACCAATAATTTTCCTGAATTCACCGGGAGAATTTGTCCGGCGCCCTGTGAGGCTGCATGCGTCCTGGGCATCAATGCTCCGGCAGTGACGATTAAGCAGATTGAAAAAAACATCATCGAACATGCGTACGAGGAAGGCTGGGTCCATCCGGAACCGCCTGCATTTTCTACTGGCAAGGCGGTCGCTATCGTGGGTTCGGGGCCGGCCGGGCTAGCAGCGGCGCAACAACTTCGCCGCGCCGGTCATGCGGTCACAGTGTTTGAGAAAGCCGACCGCATCGGCGGGTTGATGCGCTATGGAATTCCAAATTTCAAACTGGAGAAAACAATCCTCGATCGCCGTCTGGAGCAAATGCAAGCGGAGGGCGTCGAATTTGTGACCGGCGCGCACGTCGGACAGAACGTACCGATTGCAGACCTTCAGCGTGACTTCGATGCCATTCTGTTGGCAGGCGGCGCCGAGCAACCGCGGGATCTTTCCGTGCCAGGCCGGGAACTGAAAGGCATCCATTTTGCAATGGAGTTTCTGCCGCAGCAGAACCGCCGATGTGAAGGCGACACAATACCTGAAAGCGAAGCCATCCTGGCAACGGGCAAGCGAGTGGTCATCATTGGAGGCGGAGATACCGGTGCCGATTGCCTGGGGACAACGCATCGGCAGAAGGCGCTGTCGGTCGAACAATTTGAAATCATGCCGATGCCCCCTGCCACACGCTCGCCGCTGACACCCTGGCCGTTATGGCCGATGCAACTGCGCGTCGAGGGAGCGCATGAGGAGGGTGGGAAGAGGAGCTGGAGTCTGGCCACCACAAAGTTTACTGGGGACGAGCATGGCAACGTGAAGCAGTTGCATGGAGTCCAGGTCGGACCTCCGCCCAAGTTTGAACCGCAACCCGGCAGTGAATTTGTCATGGACGCGGACCTGGTGTTGCTTGCCATGGGCTTCCTGGGTCCGGTTCGCAACGGCCTGATTGAAAAGCTCGGAGTTGTCCTCGACCCCAGAGGAAATGTGGCGACCAATGCTGACTACATGACGTCCGTGGAGGGGGTGTTTGCTGCCGGCGATCTGCGGCGCGGACAATCGTTGGTGGTATGGGCCATCTCCGAGGGGCGGAAAGCCGCCGCAGCCATCGATCAGTATTTGACTGCTTTCCCGAACGTTGTCGCGGCCAGCGCTGGAGCATCCTCCAAGATGAATTCCCGTGGATAAGACAGCGAAGCGAGACCGAAGCATGGATCGAGTAAGCCGCGACTGGATCTGAATCCCTCCTGTGTCGCACCATCGGTCAGTTGCGGCGCTCGCCCGTCTGTCCGCAATTCTCAAACGGCGGTAGAATGATGGTCGTCTGAGGTTCGGGGTATGTTGGTGGAGATCGCCAAACCGATCGCCTTCCTGCTATGCATGGTTTCGTTGTGCGCTCTGTTCTTCACCGCGTTTCTGGCTCCCGCAAGCGATCTGCAGCAACGAATCTTAGACTCTCTCGAAATGCTGGTGCTGGCTGGCGGAATCTCACTGGTCAGCGGATTGATTTTTCGTGACTCGGTGCCCGAGCACTCCGCCGACGACAACACCCGGCTCACAGCCACACTCCCCATTCAGGTATTCTGCTGGGCTACGGGCACCATGTTCATTCTGTTCGTCGTTTCCTGGTATTTGGAAACCCACTGCATTTTCTATCGCGATATACGCTGGTAGCGCAATAGCTCGGCTCGATAAGGCGTCCAAAGTGAAATCCAGGTCCAGAACTGGACACTCCGGAAACCAAGGGTGCCAGCTCAAGCGGGGAAAAACCTTATGGCTCGGATGGTAGGAGCCTGACATGGGACATGGTTGGCAGGCGGATCTGCGCGCAACAACCGGGTGCATTGTCGCGGTTGGCTAAGGTCAGCGTGCCTCCATGGGCTTCAATCATTTGCAGCGCGAGAACCAATCCAATTCCAGTACCGCCGGGCTTCGTTGTATAAAACGGCACAAACAGATTGGCGGGGTTGGCCAGTCCGATTCCGTTGTCTTCGACATGAATGACCACGCTGTCTGGCCGCTTTTTGCATACGACGGTTACATGCGCTGCCATTTTGTCATCGTGCGCCTGCATCGCCGCATCGACAGCATTGCGGATTAGATTGATGAGCGCCTGTTCCAACTGGGCTGCATCGGCATAGATATCCGTATCTTCCGCGACATCGAGAACTATCTTGAGCCTGGTCTCAAGATGACAGACACGTTCCAGTAGAGGAATCGCTCGGAAGGTGGTCTTTACAGGCGCGGGTAGTTTGGCGAGCTGGCTATATGCCTGGAGAAAACGGTTCAGTGATTCCGCGCGCTCTTCGATGATGGCCAGTCCGTGCTCCATATCCACTGGATTTACGGTCCGATTGTGGCGCTCACCGGTGCTCGTCCAGTCAGCGGATTGCGCTGCTGGGACCCACTGCACGCGCGAGCGAAGACTGCTGGCAATCGATTTGATAGGCGTAAGAGAATTGTTGACCTCATGTGCAAGCACGCGAATCAGCCGCTGCCATGCCTGACGCTCCTGTTCCCGCAACACCCCGCTCACATCGGAAAGCAGCAGCAGAGTGTGAGGCATTCCATTCTGATAAAACTTGCTGCGTCGCACCATCCATCGACCTTCTCGCCCATGCATGGCCAGCGAAACGACACTATTGTCCGGGCAATCGAGGATCTCCATCAGTCCCAGAGAATTCGCGCTTTGATGCAACGTCGAATCTGCCGGCAGCTGGAGCATCTTGAGTGCAGCCGGATTGGTCAACTGCAAATCTGAGGCTGCGTCGAAGGCAAACACGGGCAGATCCATGGTTTCAACGACGCGTTCCAGGAGAGCAAACGTCTCCGATTCTCGATGCCGGCGTGTGCGAAGATCGCCAGCCAGCTCATTGATCTGCGCGGCCAGGTCGCCTAGTGCATCTCCTTGGCCGATCTCGCGCGCGCGAAAGGAATATTCGTTTTCCCGCAAGGCCGCCACGACGTTGGAGAGCGTCTGCAATGGTCGGACAATATGCTGGAACACCGCCGAGCCCAGAGATGCCAGCAGAATGAGAAGACTAGAAAGAACACACAACCAGGTCAAGATGGACGCATGCCACATGTACAGGGCGACACAGCCGAGCGTGAGCGTTGGAAGAGTAAGCAACACGAGCAATCCGGCGAGCCGAACTTCAAAACGCAGACGCGGAATCTTGAAGCCGATTGCGGGACGTGGCGGCAGAGAAGCGGACGATCGTGCACGATTTGCCGCACTAGATACCATACTTTTCCATCCGCCTGTACAGGGCTCCGCGGCTCAAGCCCAGAGCGTCGGCGGCTTGGCTCACGTTGCGATCGTGCCGGGCCAGAGCTTTACGGATCAGGATACTCTCGACTGCTTCCAGACTCATCTCATCGATGTCATCAGCTGGTTTCGTCGTCTGAAGGTTCAGGTCCCCGGCCTGGATATGGCGGCCGCGGCTCATGAGTACAGCGCGCTCCATGGAATGTTCGAGTTCTCGAACGTTTCCAGGCCACCAGTGATCGAGGAGGGCGTGGAGAGCTGTCGCGTCGAGCCCCTCGATTTGTTTGCGGTAGCGCGCTGCGTAGCGCGCAAGAAAATACGCCGCTAGCGCGGGGATGTCCTCTCGCCTTTCTCGCAGTGGAGGCAGATGAATTTCCACCGTATTCAGCCGAAAGAGCAAATCGGGACGAAAGCGCCCCTCCGCGCACTCATGCATCAGATCGGCGTTCGTTGCAGAGAGCACGCGCACATCAATCCGCCGCACGCGTGAGGAGCCGACCGGTTCCAGTTCTCCCGCCTCCAGTACGCGCAAAAGTTTTGCCTGCTGACGGACCGGGACATTGGCAATTTCATCCAGAAACAGCGTTCCCCGGTCTGCGAGTTCAAAGCGCCCGATGCGGTCTGTTCGCGCATCGGTGAACGCACCTTTGACATGGCCGAACACTTCGCTTTCAAACACGCCTTCAGAGAGCGCACCGGTATTCACCGCAATCCATGGCTGCTCGGCACGTGCAGACAACGCGTGCAGCGTGTGCGCGACAATCTCTTTCCCAGTGCCGTGCTCGCCGGTAATCAGAACATTGGCGTCCGAAGGCCCAACACGTGTCATTGCATCGAGAACCGGTTGCATCGCCGGCGATCCGGCAATCATCTCGGGCCTGTCCGTTGCCCGCAGCAGTTGATTCTCCGCCTCCAATAGCTGGGCACGACGCAACGCCCGATAGAGGGTCACCTGAGTTTGCAAAACGGTCAACAACCGCGCATTTTCCCAAGGCTTTGCAATAAAGTCTCGAGC
Organism: Acidobacteriota bacterium; assembly: GCA_021810735.1. Next base: position 243 of record JAJZIF010000301.1, on the reverse strand, counting down.
GCCTCGGCGCATCGCCTCCACCGCCAGGTCGACGCTGGCCCAGGCCGTCATCACGATGACAGGAAGCTGTGAATCGATCTCCAATACTTGCCGCAGCAACTCCAATCCTTCGTGGCCGGAAGTGGTGTCGCGGGTGTAGTTCAAGTCCATCAACAGGGCGTCATAGGATCGATTGCGAAGCGCGTGCAGCGCCGATTCCGGAGAACCGACAGTATCCACGTGGAAGCCCGCGGGCTGCAGTAA
>JAJZIF010000300.1 GCA_021810735.1 Acidobacteriota bacterium | reverse complement strand
CTGCCACCGATCAGGTGGCCCAAATCAACCGGGGCCGCGTTAGCAACCCCGCTCAAGCCGCTTTGAGCGGCTCACAAAATGAAGCCCCCGGCTCTGCCGGGGGTATTCTCACTCGATACCGGCGAATGGCTTGGAAAATCTTGTGAGTCTGGTGGCGTCGAACGCGGGAGCCGCAGGGAGATTGCGCGGGTCGGGCAGCGGCTCTCCCGCGCGCGTGCGCAGCGGTACCACACCCGCCCAGATGGGCAAGGCGTAGTCTTCTTCCTCGTCGATGGGCGGACCGGCGCGCACCTTCGCGGAGACTTCATTGAGCGGTACGACCAGCACGGTGGTCGCTTTCAATTCCTGATCGTTGGGCTGTCGCGCCTCGTCCCATCGACCGGGAACGATGTGGTTGGTGAAGCATCGCAACGCGTCGATCTTCTCGTCGCGGTCTGCTACCAACCGCGCGGTGCCCATGATGACGACTGAACGGTAGTTCATCGAGTGATGGAATACAGCGCGCGCGAGCACCAATCCATCCACCAGTGTGACAGTCACGCAGACATTGACTCCCCGATCGAGCGTGCGCAGCATGCGGCTGGCGGCGGAGCCGTGGATGTAAATTTTCTCGCCGGCACGCACATAGCCGGTGGGAATGACACAGGGTTGTCGATCGACCATGAATCCGACGTGGCACAGAAATCCTTCGTCCAAAATGGCGTGGACCTGCGCTTTGTCATACACGCCGCGCTTCGGAAGCCGTTTCACCTGGGTTCGGTCGGTTGCGGGGTAGCTATCCATGCTCCGCCCACCTTTCCTTGTAGAGGGCGCGATCCAGCGAGATTGCCCCCGAGCCTTTCACCAGAAGAATGAAGCAAAGCGCGAGGGCGAGCAAATGATACTCATACCCCTCGCCGTTCTGGTGGCCAGCCCAGTTCATAAAAAAGCCGACGCGGATGTGAACCGTGAAGATGGCGACCAGCATGTCGATGGCGATACCGAAGACCGCGATGCGCGTGAGGAACCCAACGAGGAGGCCGATACCGCCGAGAAATTGTGCCATGAGGGCGAGGAATGCAAATGGCGCGGGAATTCCGACGACTTGCGTGAAGAACTGCATCGTCCCGGCATAGCCGCTGCCGCCAAACCAGCCGAGTACCTGCTGGGCTCCATGCGCAAAAAAGACGACTCCTAAGACGAGCCGAAGAACGGTAAGGGTCAGATCGTTTCGAGTTGCAATCAGCTTCTGGAACATGGAATTCCTCGACGCAGGAGTGGAACGGACATGCCACCAAGAGTAATGCTGGAGGAGAAGTTTGGAAAGCGAAAAGTAGCGGAGAACAGGCCGCCGAGCGTTGCGGGAGATTCGATTTCACCCACGGATTGCTTGTATCAATAGCACGCCGCCGACGGTCCCCAGGCCGACGTACACGTACTTGAGAAATACTTCTCCATGCATACGGCGGTTGAGAATTCTGCCCAGCCAAATTGCAGGCAGAATCACGGGTAACGACAGCAGATAATAGTGGGTCACCGCGGGTACCCACAGGCCGGCCAGCCAGTAGCCAGCCATGCCGAGGATGCTGGCCGGCAAGAAATATCCTTGCAGAGTTGCGCGAAATTGCTGGGCCGACCAGCGACGCATTGCGCCGTAGAGCACCAGAGGCGGTCCGTTCATTCCGTAGGCGCCGCCGAGGAGGCCGGCAAAAAATCCGCAGCCGAGCAGCCACAATTTATTGTCGTCCGTTCGCTTGAGCGGCATTCGACCGCGGAGCGCATAGACAGAAAAGGCCAGCAAAATGAGGGCGAGCCCAGCCTTTACGGCCTGAGGTTTGCCGGTTCTCAGAAGCAGCAGGCCCACTGGAAGTCCGAGGAGGGTCGATCCGAGCAGGCCGCCGACGCTGCGCAGATGAATATGCCGCCAATCCTGCGCGACAACGACGCTGGCAATGGTGATGGAAACCAGCACAGCGAGCGGGGCTGCGATTGCGAGAGGGATGCGGAGGGCGAGGAGGGGAACCGCGAACAGCGCCTCGCCGAATCCGAAGGTGGATCGAATCATCGTGGCAAGAAACAAAACGATGAGGACGTGCAGCGTGACGGCGGTCATCGCGCGATGAGCGAGATACTCACGTGGGCCATCTCACGTTATTTGTGCTGGCCGCTGTGTTCCGGGCTGGAGCTAGGCTCGGGAAAATCGGAATCGCTGTCCCTCGCCATGTCATCGCGATTGCGATGGCCGAGCTGGCCAGCCATGGATTCCTGCGATTTGGGCAGATCGCCAGCGGCGTGCTGGGAATCGTCTTCGACTGTGCCCTTTCGTTCATCTGCGTCGGGGTGAGGAGCGGCGGTTTGGGTCATAAAGGGATTGGATGCTTCTCGCGGCCTGTTGCAATGGGATTTTGCGGTTCATTCTCTATTCATGCGCGGCGGAAGGCTTTGCGAAGATGCGGACGCCCATCCCGTTCAATTTGCTGCGCGCCTGCATGGCCTCCGGTGTCTGCGGATAGCGATTGATAAGGGAGCGCAAATCGCGGATACCGGCCTCGCGTTGCCCCAGGGACAGCTCGGATTGGGCCTTGCGCAGCAGAGCGGTCGGCGCTTTGGGGTTGCCGGGATACTGGGAAATCGTGGCATCGTAATTGCTAATCGCGCTCTTGTAATTTCCCGCGCGATAATCGATCTCGCCTAAATAAAACTGAGAATTTCCGGCCTGCGTGGATTGCGGATAGAACTTGATGACGTCGGCAAATTCCTGGCTGGCGAGGTTATATTTCGCGGCGTTATAGTCGCTGGCGGCGGACTGATAGAGCTGATCGAGCGGCGGCGCCTGCGGAGCAGGAGGCTGGGCAGCGGGCATGCCCTGGGTCTGATCGGAGCTGGTGCCTGGCTGTCCCGGCTGGCCTGGTTGCGCCGTCTGTCCGGTCTGTCCGGTTGGCATCGGCTGACCGGCGGCGAGGGTTTGCTGTTGCGACTGCATGGTATCGAGTGTCTTGCTCATCTTGTCGAGACGGGCGCGCAACTCGTCGAGTGAGTCGTTCATGGACTGCATCTGGCCGGAGAGTTGCTGCAGCGAATTTCCCTGCGCGCCTTGCTGCGCCTGGGCAGCCTTTTGCAGGGAATCGATTTGGGCGGCAATTTTCCCCACACTGTCGGATGTCTGTTGCACCAGGTTGTGTATGACGGCGTAGCGTTCGTCGTTGGACTGCTGCATGCTGACAATCATTTCCTGCATCTGCTGAACCTGCGCCTGCAGGGCGATCATGTCTCGGTTGGCGGCGAAGGCGCCGGGGGCGGAGATGCCAAGAATGCAAAGCAAAATCACAAAAGCTCGTAAGTAATTACGCATGCGACACCTGTTCTAGACGCAATCCGCGCCGGAATTCTGTATCAAGAAAAGTGTACGGCATCGATGCCGAAGGTATCAAAGCGTACGGCAGCACGGCATGGAATGTTTCCCATGCACAGTGCTGCCGCTTGACTTTGATGCGTCCAACATTTCCGCCGGACTCGCTCCGTTCTACTGGTCCAGGCTGAACTGAGCTCGCCGGTTTTGCTGCCAGCAAGACTCATTTTGTTCGGTGCAGAATTGCTTTTCCTTGCCGTAGCTGATGGTGCGAACGCGGCTGGCATCGATGCCCGCCTGGGTTAATGCCGTCTTGGCTGCATTGGCGCGATTCTGGCCGAGGGCCAGGTTGTATTCCGCAGACCCGCGATCGTCGCAATAGCCTGCAATCAGAATCTTGGCATCTGGATGCGATTGCAGGAACGATGCATCCTGGCTGATGACCGCTTGCGCGTCCGGACGGATGCTGTAGGCGTCATAGTCGAAGAAGATCGGCTTGACGTTCTGTTCAAACTCGGCTTCGGTGAGCTGTTGGGGCGCCGCCGGTGGTGGTGGCGGCGGTTGCGTGACTGTCAAGGTTGCCGTGGCATCGGTCGATCCGCCATCGCCGCGCGCAACGAGATGATAGGTGGCGGTTTCGGTCGGACTGACGTTCTTGGTCCCACTGGTTTCCACAGCGCCGATGCCGTCGATCGAGACATCCGTCGCGTTGGTGGTGGTCCAGTTCAGCACCGCGCTTTGACCGGGAGCAATGGAGTCCGGCGTGACGGTGATGTTGGCGGTGGGTGCGGGTGCGGGTGCAGCCGGGGGCGGCGGTGGCGGAGGCGCGGCAGCCTGTTTGTGATGGCAGCCAGTGGTTATCAAGAAAGCAACAAGCGCTGCGGAAGCCAGCGCAGAATTCATCTTATAGTTTTTCATCGATCCTCTCCTCAAAAAACTCTTCCTTGGTTGACTTAGTGTAGAACGGAAAAAATGCTCGCGATCATCATTTCTGCTACATGGATTTATTTCCAACTCCAATTAGGCATGCGACTGTTTCCAACTTTGGTCAGCGCCTGTTGTCCCGTGCCGTCGGCCAGCATGGTCCAGATCTCGCTGTGCCCCCCGACAGTTCGCTGAAATACAATATGACGTCCATCGGGTGACCACGACGGAAAATCGGTGCGGCCAATATCATGCGTGAGCTGAATCCAGCGGTGGCTGGCGATATCCATGACGTAGATGTCCTGGCCGCCGGGAGCGCCGGGCCCATAATTGCGCGCCCACGCGAAGGCGAGGAACTGGCCGTTCGGCGACCACGCGGGCGAGGTGGCATATCCGCCATCGGTCATGCGCTGCACGTTGGTGCCGTCGGATTCCATGATGTAGACCTGCGGCAGGCCGGTGCGGCCGCTGATCCACGCGATTTGCGTTCCAGTCTTTGGATTGAATACCGGAGAAACATCCGGGCCGCGATACGCGGTGACGCGGCGCAGTCCGAAGCCGCTGGCCGAGGAGATCCAGATTTCCGGATCGCCGCTCCGCGAAGAGGAGAAGGCCAAATTGTTGCCGTCGGGCGCCCAGGCCGGGGAGAAATCCGTTCCATCATGAATGGGGAAGCTGACCATGCGGTGCAGACTCATTGAATAGATGCGAATGTTGCTGCCGTGAGAATTCAGTTCATCGAAGGCCAGGCGGCCGCCGTCCGGAGAGATGCGGGGAGACAAACAGATTGAGCTGATGTGGGTGAGTTGGTGCTGATTGGCGCCGTCGTAGTCCATCTGCCAGACCTCTTTATTTCCGCTGCGGTCGGAGATGTAGTAAATCTCGCTTTCGGCGATTCCAGGAATGCCGCCGAGGCGGGCAATGATGGCGTCGGCAAATTCATGGGCGATGTGGCGAGCCGTGTCTGGCGTTGCCTCCTCGTTGTACTGTTGGCCCAATACCTGTGGAGACTGGGTATTTTTCGCGTCGAATAGCCAGCCATAGACGATCTCGCGGCCGTTCTGCACATTGATCGCGCCGAAGGCCACCATGGCGGCGTTTGCGGGAGGAGAGCTCCATTGGGAAAGATTGATTTCCTGCGGAGAGCCTGGCATCACGGCCGGAGCCAGGCTTTTGGAAACCA
>JAJZIF010000299.1 GCA_021810735.1 Acidobacteriota bacterium | reverse complement strand
GGGGCCGTATTTGGGGTAGAGAAATTTTTCGATGAGGGAGGTTTCGACGCCCTTCTGCGAAAGATCAGTCGATTTTTTGCGGCTGAGGGCCTTCTTGAAGAAATGCGCGAGCGCGGAGCGGAGCGAAAGGCCCTTGATACGCTGGGCGCCCCACTCGGCGCTGATCTGATCGCAGGGCACGCCCCAGACTTTTTCCGTATAGGACTTGAAGAAGGTGAGGTAGAGCTCGGTGCCGAAGCGGTTGATGAGGAAATCCTCGAGGGTTTTCTCTTCTTTGCGCGGAAAGAGGCGTGCGTAAAGGTAGCCGAAGCCGATTTTGGTCATTCGGCCGAAGCCAAGCTGGCGTATGGTCTGGCCATTGAGGGCCAGGGGATAGTCGAAGAAGCTGCGCAGGAAATAAATGCGGCTCTTTCGTGGGCGGACAAGCATGACGAGGTCGTCGCTGGCGGAGGCACCGGCGTGGACGGAGATGTGACGCTCTTTGCCCTGGTAGCGGATGGCAGCTTCGGCTTCGCCGGCCTGATCGCCGGCGATGGGCATGAGATCGGTCCACCACTGCATGACGCGGTCGGATTTTGAGAAGAAGCGGTGGCCGCCGATGTCCATGCGGTTGCCATTGTGCCGGATGGTGCAGGAAATGCCGCCGATGAGAGTGGGCGAGGCTTCGAGCACGATGGGGTGCACACCTGAGCGGCGGACGAATTCAAGGGCCGCGGTGAGTCCGGCGGGGCCTGCGCCGATGATGACGGCGGTTTTGGGCGTGCTCATGCGGGGCAGGCCCCGGGCGCGGTGAGTGGTGTGGAAGAAAACCAGATGGCAGACATGAGCGTTTCCAATCAGGGTACAGGCGAAGGGTGGCGCCTGAAAAGTTACACGCCGGCAGATACGGCGGTTTCTTCTTCGCCAACGGGGACGGTTGCCGGCGTCATGAGGCCATCCCTGGTGAGGCGGAACTCACGGCCACGCCAAAGGATGAGGTCGCTCCAGTAACTGGCTGCCCAGTAGAAGAAGCCCAGCAGATCGCGAAGGGGATAGAGCAGAATGGTGCGGAGCAGGACGCGCTCGCGAACAGCGAAGGCTCCTACCACGAGCGCCAGCAGCATACGCACCGCGACGGCGTAGCCAAAGAGAACGAATGCGATGGTGGGAAGGTGCAGGGCAAGAGCTGCAAGCAGAGCCAGGACGCCGAAGGGCATGCTGAAGGTGAGACTGGTGCCGAAGTGTCCTTTGGGGCGGGAGAAACGCGTGGAGCGCATCCAGCGGATCTGGTGCTTCTGGGTGTCGATGAAGCCCTCATTCACAATGACGTGATTGATGACGTGCTGGGAAAGGACACAGGTGTAGCCCTTTTCCGCGACGAGCTTGCCGAGCATGAAGTCGTCTGCGCAGTAGTTGCCGAAGACGCCGAATCCGCCGATGGCGCGCACACACTTGCGGCGGACGGCCATCGTGGGCCCGAGGAGAAATTGCATGCCCTCCAGCATGTTGGCGACGAGCACACCGGCGGTCATTTCGATGGACATGCCGACGGCTTCGAGCTGACCCCAGAGGCCGGGCCGGGCTTCGCCGCGGTAGAGGCAGGTGATGGCACCGACTTTTTCGTTGCGGAAGGGCTGGGCGACGGCACGGAGATAATCCGGGGCGACGTGAACATCGCTGTCGCTGATGACGAAGATGTCGTGAGCGGCTGCGGCTTCCATGACCTCCAGCGAGGCGACCTTGGCGTTGATGTATTGGGGCTCACCGGTACTGAGGAAGCGCGCGGGAATATGCGGATGGCGGGCGGCCACGCGGCGGGCGGTGAGCAGGCCTGGGTCGTGCTCGCTGCGGGCGCAGAAGAGGATTTCGTAGGAGGGGTAATCCTGGCGGAAGAAGCTTTCCAGGTGGGTTTCGAGGCCGGGTTCGTCACCGTGGACGGGTTTGAAGAGGCTCAGGGGCGGCAGGAAATCGGTGCTCTCCGTTGCGTGCCTGCGGCCCAGGCGGAAACGGACGGTGGCGATGATGGCCAGTACCGTGAAGACGGTTGAGGCCAGGAGCCCCAGCAGCGCAACGCCGAGAAGCAGGTGAAGCGCAGCCAATCCAGATGGGGCAAGGTTCTGGAGTTGCAGTACGGCTAGAGGACTGCTGGTCAGATGTGCGAAGGCGAAAGGCAAATTAACGTTTGCTCCTGCTTTGCGGAACGACCATGGGCCGTTGCGTTGGAACCATGGCGCCGGATTGCGGAGAGCCCTGCTGCATGCGGCTCAGCATTTCCGAACGTACATAGTCGACGAAACCCTGCATCTGGCGGTTCATTTCCTCCATGCGCTCGCGCATCTGCAAAATGATGGCGATTCCAGCGATGTTGACCCCAAGGTCACGGGCCAGATTGAGGATAAATTCCAGGCGCTCCAGATCTTCATCAGTATAAAGCCGCGTATTGCCCTCCGTGCGCGAGGGCTTTAACAAACCTTCCCGCTCATAAAGCCGGAGGGTCTGGGGATGGATGTCATACATCTCGGCCACGGCCGAGATCATATACGCGCCCTTGGACTTGCGTTTGGTTGGCATGGCGATCCGGTTGAAAAAATCCGTTGGCAGTATTGTTTACTCGAACGAGCCCGAAGACAACCCCGGAAAACAGTGAATGAGCATTGGGAGGGGTGAGAATATTGCGGCGGAACCTCCTTCTTTCGATCACCGTGGGCCCGAATAGCGGTAGACGCAGTGGTCAAAATCGCGCCAGACGACGGTTTTTTCAAGCCAGGCGCCGTTTTTCGCGGCCACACGCCGCGAGGCGAGATTGCCGGGGCGGATGAGGGAGATGGGATCGGGCTTGTGGAGCGTATCGCGAACGTAGGTGAGGACGGCTGAGGCGGCCTCGGTGGCGTAGCCTTTACCCCAGTACTGAGGGAGCAAGCGGTAGCCAATTTCGAGCTCCTGAACGCCATCCACGTCAAACCAGGTGGGGCCGCAGTCGCCGAGGAACTCACCGGAGGCAAGGAGGGTGACGGCGAATTTGCCGGAGCCGTCGGGGTACATGGCGAATTGACGGTCGAGCCAGAAGTCAATCTCTTCGGGCAGCCAGGGGCGGGGATACCAGCGCATGGTTTCCGGATTGCCGAGCAGGGCGCAGAGCGAGGGTTTGTCCTCGGGCGTGAGGCGGCGCAGGATCAGGCGCGGGGTGGTGAGGGTGAGCATGCCTGAGCCTCCGGGCTAGACCTTGGCCCAGATGCCGGCGCGGGGGTCTTCGGGGTTGAGCCTGGCGAACTCGCGGAGGATCTCCTTGGATCGCTCGTCGCGTAGGTGCGGGACGACGATTTCCACCTGGACGATCTGGTCTCCGCGGAGGCCGTCGCGGGTGGCCGAGGGCACGCCGCGCTCGCGCATGCGGAGCTTCTGGCCGGACTGCGTGCCGGGCGGGACCTTGAGCTGGGCGCGTCCGTCGATGGTGGGGACTTCGATCTTTGAGCCGAGGGCGGCCTCGGCGATGCTGATGGGCACAGTGATGTGAATGTCATCGACCTGGCGCGTGAAGACCGGATGGCTGCCCGTCTTGATGATGAGGTAGAGGTCGCCGGGCTGGCCGCCGTGGATGCCGGCATTGCCCTTGCCGGCGAGGCGGATGCGCTGGCCGTCTCGGGTGCCGGGCTTGATGCGGAACTCGAGCGGGCTGGAGCGCAGCACGGTGCCTTCGCCGTGGCAGGTGCGGCAGTCGCTGCGGACCTTGCCGGTGCCGCCGCAGTTGGGGCACTGGATATTGAACTTCATGCGGCCGCCCATTTGGGTGACCTGGCCGGTGCCGTTGCACTCGGGGCAGGTGTGCGAGCCGCCGGTGGAGGCCTGGCCGTGACAGGTGGGGCAGACCTCCTGCCGCTGGATCATGAGGCGGGCAGTGCCGCCGCGAATCGCGGTCCAGAAGTCGACTTCAATCTGATATTCGAGGTCAGTCCCGGGCTGCGGTCCCTGCTGCTTGCGGCGGCCCTGGTTGAACATGCCGGAGAAGATGTCGCGGAAGCCACCGAAACCCGCGCCGGAGGGTTGTCCGGCACCGGTGTAGTCCTCAGAGAAGTCGAAGCCGCCAAAGTCAAAGGGCATGCCCTGACCGGCCTGGCCGCGGCCGCCAAAGCCGGCGCCGTGGCGGGCCGCAGCCTCGGCGGCAGCGGGATCAATCTGGTCAGAATAAAAGCCGAACTGGTCATAGATTTTGCGCTTTTTCTCATCGCCGAGGATTTCGTTGGCTTCGGAGATTTCCTTGAAGCGCTCTTCGGCCTTTTTGTCGCCGGGATTGACGTCGGGATGGTACTTGCGCGCGAGCTTGCGGAAGGCCTTGCGGATTTCGTCCGCGGTGGCAGATTTCTTGATTCCGAGAATCGCGTAATAGTCTTTGGACTGCGGTGTGGCCATAGGCTGATCTCGCTAGCACTTCTGACAGGCCGGGCACGAGTCGACGGTGCGCCTGGCCATGTCATCCTTTTCAATCTTAGTACCGCAACGGAAGCGGGGCTTGCCGTGGCGGCGGTATCTCTACTGCGTTACGCAGAGGCTTTGTAGGCCAATTCGCCTGTTTTGGGGTTGCGCGGAGCGGGTTTGACTTCGGTGCGGATGCGACGGTGCGACTCTTTCTCTGCGACGGCCAACTCCCACTGCTTCTGCATGTTCATCCAGAAGTCCGGTGTGGTGCCGAAATACTGTGCGAGGCGCAGGGCCGTGTCTGCCGTAACGCCACGACGCTCACGCACGATTTCCGAGATGCGCGTGACCGGCACATGCAACGCAAGCGCCAGCGCATTGGCAGAGAGCCGGAGCGGGACCATGAAGTCCTCGCGCAGGAACTCGCCGGGATGGATGGGGATGCCACGATCGGATGGATTACGCGTAATCGACATGATGCTCACTCCTGGTGATAGTCCACTACTTCTACGTCCCATGCGTCTTCGTCTGCCCAGCGAAAGCAAATTCGGAATTGGTCATTGACCCGAATGCTGTACTGGCCTTCGCGGGAGCCTCGCAGCTTTTCGAGACGATTTCCCGGGGGCTGCTTCAGGTCATCCAGCTTCTTGGCGTAATCGACGAGTTGTAGCTTACGGGCCGCGGTCTTTGCCGCGGTTCCAAATTTGCGGCTCTTACCGGTGAGGAATATCTGCCGGGTTTCGTCATCCGCAAAGGACTGGATCATTGATGTATCGTAGCACGTATAACGGGAAACGGTATAGGTTACCATTGCAGTTAGTCCCTAGCGGTCTTCATCTGTCGCTAATCGTACCCATTGCCCTTGCTTGGCAGTGGGGGTAACTTGCCTGGAAACAATCTAAACAGCTTGTATTCGCTATACCAGAATGTTTGGCGAGCTAGGTCATGACCCGCGCTAAAGGCGTCAAAGCCGGGAGCGTCCGATGGATGTGCACAGATGCTATCAAGTTTTTCAACAAGTTTATTTATGGCCCCATATCTAGTTGCGAAAAGATCGGACTTCAGCA
>JAJZIF010000298.1 GCA_021810735.1 Acidobacteriota bacterium | reverse complement strand
GGTTGCCTTTGCTTTCAACGGTTGCGAAAAGGCCCCTTTGAGGGGCCAGCAACCGTAAAGCCTCCGGCTCTGCCGGAGGATACTTACTCAGGTTTCCTATGCCATTTAGAACTGCTGCTGCGTCAAGCAGCCAGCTAGTTTGTTTATTTTGCGTGGGAGGGTGTGCGCTTTTCGCGGCTGCTAACCTCCTACCCGTCAAGCCGTGCGCGATCCAGCAATTAACCCACAGCCCTTCTGAAAGCCTCTCGCGGTCCCATCGCGCGGATCGGCAACCCGCATTGGAAGCGCTCTTATGCGCGGGAAACGCCAGTGATGCGAACGAGGAGACCGTCGTGGAACTGGGACTCGGGCCGAAGCGCGGAAGTATCGATGGCACTGCATCTTGGTAGACTCATCGAGTGCGCCGCCTCATTGTGAATGCAGACGACTTCGGTCTCACGGATGGCATTAATCGCGCGATCATCCATTTGCATCAATTGGGCGCGCTCCAATCCTCGACACTGATGGCGGCTGCTCCCCGCTTTTCTGAAGCAGTCGAGTTATCCACGCAGCACCGCTCACTTGGAGTCGGCTGTCATATCATGCTGGTGGATGGCTCGCCGGTTGCAAATCCAGCAGCCGTTCCTACCCTGCTCGATTCCACCGCCAACCGTACCGGCGAACCCCGCTTCCGGCCAACTCTGGGAGCATTCGTCCGCGATCTTACTCTGGGCCGCATCGATCGAGCGCATATCGAGCAGGAAGCCATTGCGCAAATCCTGCGGGTGCAACAAGCCGGTATCTCCGTCACCCATGTCGACACTCATAAGCACGCGCACATGTTTCCCACAGTTCTCGATGCAGTCATGCGCGCCGCGAAAGTCTGCGATGTCCACGCCATTCGCAATCCCTTTGAACCCTCGTGGAGCGTGAAAGCCACTCCCGATGCGCGCGCCATTCGTACATTGCAGGTTCGCCTGCTCCGCAGCTTTCGCCACAATTTTTGGAAGCTCGCGCATGAGCGAGAATTTGTCACAACGGATGGTTGTCTGGGAGTGGCAGCTACAGGAATCCTGGAAGAGACCGCGCTCTGTGCCATATTGAACCGAATGCCCGAAGGAACGTGGGAACTGGTTTGCCATCCCGCCTACATGGACGCAGAACTGCACGCGACTCGGACGCGTCTGCAGCAGTCCCGCCAGGTAGAACTGAATGCCTTGCAAGCGCTCCCCGCGATGATCGAGGACTCTGGTTCGCCGATCCAGGCCATCCACTTCGGTCAGTTGATTCCATCCGCCAGGTCAGCCTCATGTTGATATTTAAGTAGCGGAATGTCTTCGAGGCGCATCTACTGAAAGGCGAAGAGCGACCCACATATGAAAATCGGCATCACCTGTTACCCAACCTATGGCGGCAGTGGCGTCGTGGCCACTGAACTGGGAATCGAACTAGCCCAGCGCGGCCATGAGATTCATTTCATCTCCTATGCGCAGCCATTTCGCCTCAGCGGGCGCGAAGAGCGGATCCAGTTTCATGAGGTCCCGGTCTCGAATTACCCGCTGTTTGAGTTTCCGCCCTACTCGCTGGCATTGGCGACACGCATGTCGGAAGTGGCGGAATACTACGATCTCGATCTGCTGCATGTCCACTATGCCATTCCCCACTCCGTCAGTGCGATGCTGGCCAGGCAGATGCTCGCTCGTAGCGGTCGTCGACTTCCTTTTGTCACCACTCTGCACGGCACGGACATCACCCTGGTTGGCGCCGACCGCGCCTATTTGCCGATTACGAAGTATGCCATCGACGAGAGCGACGGCGTCACGTCCATCTCCGAATATCTCCGGTGCCAGACGGTGGAGACCTTCGGCACCACGCGGCATATCGAGGTGATATCCAACTTCGTCAATTGCGACATCTATCTGCGCGATCCCATCGCGAGCGCGACGATGCGCGCACAATATGCCGAACCCGGGGAAGCCGTTCTGGTTCACCTATCGAACTTCCGTCCGGTCAAACGAATCCAGGACGTAATTCAGATTTTTGCCGGTATCGCTCGAGAAATCCCGGCCAGGCTGCTGATGGTAGGGGATGGCCCGGAGCGTTCCTCTGCGGAATGGCTGGCGAAGAGTCTGAAGATCAGCGATCGCGTCCACTTCCTCGGCAAACACGACCAGGTCAATCAACTGTTGCCGGTGGCCGATCTGATGCTCATGCCCAGCGAACTGGAATCGTTCGGTCTAGCTGCCCTGGAAGCCATGGCCTGCGAGGTTCCCACCATCGCCACGGCTGTGGGTGGCGTGCCGGAGATGATTCAGAATGGCGTCACCGGCCTGCTGTTTCCTGTGGGTGATGTGGATGCCATGTCACATGCGGCGGTTGCATTGCTCAAGGACCGAGACCGATTGAAAGCAATGGCCCTGGCCGGCCGCCAGGAAGCGCAACGGACATACTGCGCCTCCCGCGTCATTCCAAAATATGAGGCGTTTTACGAATCGGTACTGCGCGCTTCCGTCAGGTAACTGGTTCCCGTATTCGCGTGGCTCAGCGGAATCGTCAAAATGACACGCGTGCCCCGGCCCGGACGGCTGAGTATTTCGAAACCAGCCTCTGGTCCATACAGAACCTGCATACGTTCCCGCACATTCCGCATCCCCACACCGGTACCCGCCTGTAGCAGTCCGCTGCGATGGACGGGCGCCCCGGTTTCTGTCGGCATCCCCACTCCGTCGTCTTCCACGGTGATCACCAGCTTGTCCTGCAGCAGTCGGCTGCGTAGCGTGATGGTGCCTCCACCCATCCGCGGCTCCAACCCATGCTTGATGCCATTTTCGATCAACGGCTGCAGCAGCATGCTTGGCACCAGAATCTCCAGCGTTTCGGGGGAAATGTCCTTCACCACGCGCAGCTTCTCGATGCCGAACCGCACCACTTCAATGTCCAGGTAATCGTCGGCAAACTGCAATTCTTCGCGCAGCGGCATCAGGTCGTCGCGGTCTTGCAGCAGAACGCGCAGGATGCTGGCCAGCTTCACGATCAGCTCCCTCGCCAGTTCCGGGCGAAAGCGCACCAGCGAAGCGATGGAATTGAGCGTATTGAAAAGAAAGTGAGGATTGATCTGTCGCTGGAGTGCATCGAGACGCGCGTCCATCAGCAGCCGTTCCTGCTCCTTCAGCTTGCGCTCGATGCGGATGGCATTCCAGATTTTCAAAGGGATCCCCACCACCATGGGTGCGCAGAGAAAAATCGCCAGAAGCAACCACCAGCTGTTGGAGTGCAGCGCAAATAAACGGCGTGGGTACAGATGCGCGATCCAGTTCCGCATCATCTGCATCCCCAGAATCAGCATCAGTAGCAGAACCTGTCGATCGACGCGCGGGCGCATCAGATTTCTCCGGATCCAGCGATAGATGCTGAGATCCACAAATGGAGAAAAGGACCAGATATCTTCTTCCGAGACAAACGCACGATAGGTGCCAAAGATCAAGGCAACGATCAGATTGAACGGCAGCGTAAGATATTCGCGATGTAACACTGCTGGGATGGCGAGGAATGCCCCGGCCAGGATAGCTGGGCCCGTGCCGAGCAACAGCGCCACCAGAATGACCGCCTCAAATGAAATATCGGCAGCCAGAAAATTTGGAACTACGACGCGAACCCAGACTCCCAGCGTGAGAGGAACACAAATACAAGCCAGCAATCCCAGCATCTGCCGGGCGCTGCGTCGCTGGCTCAGTAGCAGATCCTTGAAAACTGTCGACCGCGCGAGCGCGCTGGAAACCGCGGCGGCTACGCCCAGTTTGATCAAAAGCGTGATCAGAATCAGCTTGGAGTCAACCACGGTTTCACTTTACTCCGCCCGCACGACGAAGCATAGGGAAGAATGCGAGTCCTATAATCGAACTATGCCATTTGAAAGTGTACGCAAAGCTGCCGAAGCCGACTTCCCTACGCGTTGGGGCCATTTCCGCATCTTCGGCTTTGTAGGGACACGCCCGAACCGGGCTCCCGAACCAGGGTGTGAACCGAATCCCTCACAGAATGAGATGGTGGAGGAAATGGTGGCGCTTGTCATGGGGGATGTTTCCAGCGCGCCGCCGATTGTCCGCATCCATTCGCAATGTTTAACCGGGGATGTGTTCGGTTCCCTGCGTTGCGACTGCCGTCCTCAGCTCGAATTGGCATTGCGCACCATCGCCGACGCTGGCGCGGGCATTCTGCTATACGAACAGCAGGAAGGCCGCGGCATCGGCCTGATGCCCAAGCTCCAGGCCTACGCTCTACAGGATAAGGGCCTCGACACCGTCGAGGCCAATGAGGAATTGGGCTTCAAGGCGGATTGCCGCGCGTTCGAGCTTCCCGCCGAAGTTCTCAAGCTCATGGGCATCGTGGAGGTCCGCCTGATGACCAACAACCCCGAGAAGGTTGCGGCCCTGGAGTCGGCTGGCATTCGTGTCGTCGAGCGAATTTCTTCGGCCGTCGAATCGCAGGAAAGCTTTGAGAAATATCTTCAGGTCAAGCGCGACAAGATGGGCCATCTGACCGACGAAGTGGAAGCCAAATCTGCAACCTTCGGCGCTCGGTAGGATTGACCATGTGCACTCGCCAGAAGTGACCCAGGGCAGGAGGGCAGGAACAACATTGGGAGAGGCAGGGATATATAGAGCATCATCCCCCGCCGAAGGCGTGGCTGCGGGGTGTGCTCCGGGTACTGTGTCAAGAAGGGCGTAGGCGCTGGAGTTTTTGCCGTGCGTATTGGAGATACTCTTCGCCTACTTCCATTTCGAGTACTTCTTCGATAACGGCAGGAAGTAGGCCAGGGAGCGCACGGTGGTCAACGGCGGAGCATCGGCGGGTCGGATCAAGCGGCGTACTGCAGCCAGCACGAGAGCGTTCTCGACTGTGAGCAGGGAACGCCGCGTTGATAGAGCTAGACGGCCAGCAAGCGGTCCGGTCGGCGCAGATTGCCGCAGGTTCCCGGCGTGTTGCGATAGGCTTCGAGCACCTTGCGCACGTAGTCTTCGCGGCTGGATGGTTGTTGATCCATGGCCGTCTGCTCAGCCTTGGGGATCGCGCAGCGAAGGTTCGTCGATGCGTATGGTGTGGCAGTAATGGCGGACGCGGCTCAACAGCGCATCGACCATGGTGGGGTTGCCGAGGAAGTTGCCCCATTCGTCATAGCGGAGATTCGTGCTGATGATCGTGGAGTGTCGGTGATAGCGCTTCTCCATGAGCCTGAAAAAGATATTGGACTGTTCGGGCTTCAGCGTCAGATAACCAAGTCGTCGATCAGAAGTACGTCAAGCCGTCTTAAGCCCCCTGATCCGTGGATAACATTGCGTTCAAGTTGATGCGATATCCAGAAAGCCGCGTGGAGTGGCAGGATGCGGGTTGAATGAGGAGTGTCTGGCATCGTTTTTCCTGCACCTTTCAGGTGCGAGGAACGGTTACGATGTGGACATGAATCCGCCCCGAAAGCCTTCGCCGAC
>JAJZIF010000297.1 GCA_021810735.1 Acidobacteriota bacterium | reverse complement strand
CCGAGGCGCCCACTCCGGCTCCGGCCTCCACTGTTGACCGGCCATCATCCATCTGGCGAAGCACCAGCGCTCGAATCACCACCCGCACTGGCTGTACTCCGCCGCTCAGCAACTCGTCGATCTGCTGCCGCTCCTGCCGCGAAAGCCGAATCTGCAATCTATTGTGCCATCCCATGCTTCCGCTATAACGCCCGGATCGGGCCCCACAAAAGTGCCAAACTTGATTACGAATCTACGAGGTCACGGTACTAGGTTGCCGTGACGGGCCTCGAGAAAACGATCTCCTCGATCAATGAACGAAACAGGTAGACTCCCTCGAGTGCGTCGACATTCTGCGGTAATGGGTTGATATCCATTTCGGCGGACAGGGCCCGGAAAAGTCCTTCCGTATGTTCAATGTCGCATATGCCATGGACGTCAGTATATTCCATTTCCGTTGATCCTTGTGCGTGCGCGAGATCAGCGAGATAGGCCATAAACTTCTGAATGAATCCTTCAAAGAAGGCCATCGTCGCTAGCGAGTGAACCGCGGAAAGCCGTGCCATAAACAGCCGCACCCGTGTAAGTCCGTCGTCTACCGCCAGAGCATCTATATCCGTGGGAAATGCATTCGCGGCAATCGCGAATCTGCGCATCATTGCAGGATGAGAATCGCGCACCTCTTCGTGCAGGTTTTCGAGCAGGATCGGCTTCGCCTTCTCAGCATGGACGGCAATCAGGGTGGCGGTCATCCAATAAATAAAGTTGCCTTCCAGAACAGCCGTATAGCGAGCAATAATTCCACGGCGTTCATCACTAGTCAGGTCTTTCACTTTTGGGAGAGAAGACATCAGATTGTCAATGATCTGGTTGATTCTCTCTTCCAGGACGGCTGTTGACTGCTGCGGTCTTTGCTGTTGTGGCGTAGTTATCGTGGGTGTCATAGTCTAACCTTTCGTGCGCCGGTAAAGACCGGCGAGGTGTAGTGAATGAGAGAGTCATACGGTAAACGGTTAGCGACCCATACCGGCCCCAAGTCATGCGAAGTCATCCGTGAGGGTGGCGTCGAAGCGTTGACAGAGGGAGGTGCGGGCCGGGGATTGAGCTGCGAAAGAACACTTTTGTCGGGACGCCGACGCTGTGAAAGGCAAGGTCCGCAGCTTCGGCACCGTCAGCTTCACTTCGCCGGCCTTGGTCTGAAGGCGCCGATCATAGCTGCCGGCCCGCGTGTCCTTCCGGCCTTCGCTGCGCTCATACTTCCTGGCCGTGGCGTGCCCGGTAATTTGTACCATCGATAAGGGGTGAGGCGTTATCAAGGACAAAGCATCGCTGTGCGTTGCGATGAGCAGCGCCTGTTGCCAAGGGTTTGGAGACCGAGGCCGGAAGCGTAACATCATCGAATCACTTTGGGTGGAAGGTGTTCCACCAACCATCGATACGCCCATCTACATAAGCCATGATTCTTCCATTCGGCCACCAGACGCTTGAGTTTGCTGTTCTCCTGCTCCAGTTCCTTAAGGCGTTTAGCCTGGTCCACTTTCAAACCGCCGTACTCCTTGCGCCAGCGGTAGTAGGTCTGTTCGGTGATCCCGGCCTCGCGGCTTGCTATCGGGTGTGTCTTGCCGTTCGCTACCGCGACTTCAATCTGCCGCAGAATGTTCACAATCTGCTCAGGCCTGTGCTTCCTTGCCTTGCCCATTTTCAGGCTCCTTCCATACCAGTTTGTCTCATCTCAACTGGTACAGATTTTGCCGGGCACTTCACGGCCGTAGCGCTTTTCCAAAGGCGCCGGCCAAGGCCAGAGCATCACTCAGATCAGGCTCCCGGTCGCGAGCAGGGCGTGACTCAACTTCCCAAAGCAGGGTTCTGATCCCGAGTAAACCTGAATTTTGGAGCCGCGCCGATGCCGCCCGGTCGCATGGGCAGCTGATCAGGATCAACGACTTGCTGATTGGCAGGTAAGATTGCAGTGTGCGGTTTTACGCACGAGTACCGGCAGCACAGGTGATGAAATTCCAACGTGAAAGGCGTTGCGGGTTTCGGGCAGAACGACGCGTCGAATCCTGGCAATCGTCTGGCAACTTGTGGATTTTCAGAAGCATCTAGCTTCCGGTATGGATTCCTTCCCTAGGGAGAGATGGATGACCCTATCCAGTTCGGGCAGACGCTTTCAGCCCAAGCTTGTTGTTTCCACACTCGTTATCCTTTTGGCATGTGCCGTAACATTGCCAGCAAGGGCGCAAACCTCCAGTCACATTGTGAGCAGCCAGGCATTACAGCAACAGCTGCAAACGCAATCAGCCACACGTGAAAACAACATCACGACGGTGACGAAATTCTTATCCACGCCGATAGCGCAGCGGGCCATGAAGATGGAACACATTGACCCGATGCAGGTGAAGAAGGCGATTCCCACCTTGTCAGATTCTGCGCTGGCAAACCTATCCTCACGCGCGAACCAGGCACAACAGCAGTTTGCTGCTGGAGCATTGACGACCAACCAGATGCTTCTGCTGATCATCGTCATGCTGATTGTCGTGCTTCTGGTAGCGGTCCATTAACTGTGAACCTGATGCAGGGAGCAGCACTCCTGCTGCTCCTCTTCAGCCCAGGCCTGCAGCCGCAGCGGGCGATCTGGATCAACGTCCCGTTCGTGGCCCAGCCGCGCGACGGCTGCGGAGCTGCGTCCGTAGCGATGGTGATGCAGTACTGGGCTGCGCAGCAGCACCGCGCGGCGACTTCAGCATCGAGCGTAGAGGCGATCCAGAAACAGGTATATACCCGGAGACTACACGGTGCGACTCCGGCAGCTCTCGAAGGGTATCTGGAGCGTCATGGATATCTCGCCTTTGCTGTAAGCGGCAAGTGGCAGGAGCTCTATGAACAGCTGCGCAAGGGCAGACCCTTGATTGTCGCTCTGCGCCCACCCGGACAGCGCGCGCTTCACTATGTGGTGATCGATGGGATGGACCCACAGCACGGCCTGGTCATGATGAACGATCCTGAATTGCGAAAACTGCTGCCGGAAAGCCGCAAACAATTTGAAAAAGACTGGAGCGCGACTCACCGATGGATGCTGCTTGCCGTGCCGCAGTCTCCACACGCCTGACCCTGATCGACCAATGCCCATAGATGTAAGCAAAGCCGGCGGCCGCAGGCCCTCTCGCAAATGGCTGCCCAGACGTGCTGCCATACCTGGGCTATGGCTGCTGATCTGCATCGCGTCCATGCCCATCTGCTCGTCTGCGCAATGCTCAACCAGTCAGTCGAATGCGATCTATGCCAAGGGGATGGCCCTGGCGCGTCAGCGACAGTGGAAGGAAGCACACCAGGCGCTGCTTAAGGGCGAACGGCTCTGCCCAAAGCAGAAGCGGTTTCCAATCGAGTTGGCAGGCGTGGCCTTCGAGCAAAAACAGTATCCCGAGGCGGCGGCGTGGCTGCGCAAGGGGCTCAAGCTCGACCCGAACGACAGATACGCGAACAACTTTGCCGGCACAGTCTACTTTCTGATGGGAAACCTGCCAGCCGCGCTAAAGTACTGGAACCGTATCGGAAAACCGCAAATCTATTCCCTGAATCTCGATCATGAACTGCGAATCAGCCCCCTCATTTTAGGACGGGCATTTACGTTTTCCCCTGCTGCTTTGCTCACAGAGCAGCAGTTTCAGACCACCCGTGTCCGATTGAAGGGGCTTGGGATATTCCCGAGCTATCGGATCGAACTCAGCCCACGGCCGAATGGGTCATTTGACGCGAATTTTCACGCTTTGGAGCGCAATGGCTTCGGCAGCAGCCGGCTCGCATCAGCTTTTGCAGTGCTGAGCGGCTTGCCCTATGAAACCATTTACCCCTCCTACTACAACATTCGCAATTCGGCGATGAATGTCACTTCCCTGCTCCGCTGGGACGACCAGAAACGCAGGGTGTGGGTTAAACTTTCGGCGCCGCCACATGATCTACCGCAATGGCGATGGCGTGTCACGTTCGATGCACGGGATGAAAACTGGGCCATCCGGCGGTCGTTTACCGGCACGGCACCGGTCCTGGGTTCGCTGAATCTACAAAGGCAGGTCGCGGGGTTTTCCCTCACGGATTACATGACCGGCCATCTTCGCTGGTCCACGGGCGCCGAGCTGTCGCACCGTTCATATCGCGACGTACAAGACGGAACGGCGCTGACACCGGACATCGTGCTGCCCGGAATGGAGCTGAAATATCTGCTCTCGATGACCGGCAAGCCTATCGACATGCCGCAACGGCGACTGACCGTCACGACTGGAATCTACTCGCAAACCGGCCGGATATGGTCAAACCCATCTCACATGTTCGAGAAACTGCAGGGTCTTACGTTGCTGCGATGGTTTCCGTCTCAGGATTCCAACCGCTGGGAGGTCAAACAGGAAGTGCGCGGCGGGGGCCTGCTGGGCGCATCGCCATTTGACGAACTGTTCATGCTGGGGGTGGAACGAGATAACTCCCTTTGGCTGCGCGGCGATATTGGCGTGCGCGACGGGCGCAAGGGCAGCTCGCCGCTGGGTACGCGGTATCTGCTGGCGAACAGCGATGTTTACCGGCGGCTCTACAGCAACGGGCTCATCGATATTCAGGCAGGCCCGCTATTTGACGTAGGCCGGATGGGCGCTCCGAACCCGGGACTTGCAACCAGCCAGTGGCTGTTCGATACGGGCATCGAGGCCCGCATCACCGTGCTGGGCACGCGCGTGGTACTGACCTGGGGCCATGACCTGCGCACCGGCAACAACGCTGTCTTTGGCATGGCGGACAGGTAACACGCAGACGGCTCGTTCCAGTGGTTTTTCGAGGGACATCGGAGCCGGCTCCCGAACCCTTCTTTTCTACGAAAAGATATGGCTTCGGCATTATGATGTCTGGTTGACCCGCCCGGCGCATCCTGCATGGGCAGCCCGCAGGAATTTTGCGTACTGGCATCACCGGGCTGCAGCCGCCGGTATACGGACATGATTTGTAACTGTAAGGAGCTGACGCAGTGAGCACATCGTATTCTCCCATTCGCGCTCCGCGCGGCAACACACGCACAGCACCGGGCTGGATTCAGGAAGCGGCCAAGCGGATGCTGATGAACAATCTCGATCCTGAAGTGGCCGAGAAGCCTGAAGAGCTGATTGTGTATGGCGGGCGGGGCAAAGCGGCGCGAAACTGGGATGCCTACCACCGCATCGTAGCCACGCTGGAACGGCTGCGGAATGACCAGACGCTTCTGGTGCAGTCCGGCAAACCGGTGGTCGTGCTGGAAACACAGCCGCTCGCACCCAGGGTGCTGATTGCCAATTCGAACCTGGTGCCGTGGTGGGCCACATGGGAGGAGTTCGACAGACTGGACCGTGCGGGACTGATGATGTTTGGGCAGATGACCGCCGGATCGTGGATTTACATCGGCACGCAGGGCATTTTGCAGGGAACCTATGAGACGTTCCACGGAGCGGCGCGGCGCTACTTCGGCGGCAGCCTGG
>JAJZIF010000296.1 GCA_021810735.1 Acidobacteriota bacterium | reverse complement strand
AAAACTCTTCGATGATCTCCGCGCCATGTTGCCCTATGCCCGGCGCGCCGTTCCCAGACTTGTAGATCTCCCCATCGATACGAATCGGACATCGAGTTGTCTTCATCACCGTGCCCCCGCGGCTACGAATCTCCTGGTCCATGTTCAACACCCGGAACCCCTCATGCTCAACCAGGGCTGGCCACTTCAGCACCTCGGAACACCAGATATCCTCGGGCTCCAGAACGCTCAGCCATTGCGCTGTCGTCTGCGTCTTCAGGTGGTCTGCCAAAATGCGCTTGATCGTGTCCCGCTGTTCAAACCATGTCTTCGAATCGGAGAACTGCAACAACTCATCACACTGCAGCAGTTCGCCCAGCCGCGGCACCGACCCCATGGCCAGCGAAATATAGCCGTCCTTCGTCTCATATAGACCATAGGGCGCGCCGAGATACGCATTCGCGTTATTGACGGCGCTTCTCGTGGGCAGTTTCCCACCGTCGTTAAAGAATGTTGTCAGAAGCTCGAACTGTGCATCCAGGATCGACTCAAGCAGGCTCACTTCCACATAGCCGCCTATCCCTCTCACGCCACGCCGTACCAGACATGCAAGGATCCCCTGCACCAAGTGAGCTCCGGCAAATAGATCTACGACCGAAAGGCCAAAAGGAAGCGGCGGCTGCTCGGCATTTCCATTCAGCCACGCAAGTCCTGACAGGGATTGGGCCAATAGATCCTGACCTGGCTTATTTCGCCACGGTCCTTCTTTGCCGTAACCGGTCACTTCCCCATACACAATGCGTGGATTGAATCGGCGCACCGACTCGTAATCAAGCCCCAGCCGCTCCATAACGCCAGGGCGAAAATTTTGGATCAATACATCGGCCTGCGCGATCAGCTTACGCACCATCTCGCGATCGCTCTCGTCTTTCAAATCGGCCGCAAAGCTTTGCTTGTTGCGATTGATCGAGTGAAACAGTGTGCTGTCGCCGTCAATCTCCAGATTGGTAATGTACAGCCGCCGGCATAAATCGCCGGTTTTGGGCCGCTCGATTTTTATCACCCGCGCGCCCAGATCGGCTAGGCGCAACGCCGCCGACGGCCCCGCAAGAAACTGGCTGAAATCCAGTACCAGCAAATCTTCCAACGGCCTCATGCTTCACCTCTGGTCTTTCGGAGCTGACGCATCCTGCCCGCCATCTCATTCAACGTAGTCGCAACTGCCCTCTCATCTCCGCCATGCCATACGTTCTCATGGACCAGGAGGGCCGCCTCATCCTGAAAACGGTGATAACCATTCCACCGCGGTCGCATCCAGGCCTCATCTAGGGTCTGCAGCGTCTTCGCAAAGAATCCGTGACACCTGCGATTCACTTCGTCATCGCGCCATGTGGCCCGATGACCAGGCTGTCCGCCAGCTTCGAAATACAAGTGCCTCTGGCAGGCAGCACTCGCCGTGTAGCGGCAATATTCGACCGCACTCCCCACATCCCGGCAACGCGACGAAACCGCCACTCCAGCCCCGCCCAGCACAGACCGGAAGCGCGTCTTGCCATCCATCGAGATCAGCCCTCCCACATCGATCCATTGCCTTGCATAACCCTCTCGCGAATAGTTCGAGTAGCCATAGGCAAACGGACAGTATGCTTCCCCTTCGCCATTTGCCAATCGCTCCCAAATCATGATCGGGTTGCATGCGGATAACTCCGGCGATACCGCTTGCGCCAGTTCCCGCAACATCGTCAGAGCGCGCACCACCACATCGTGGGAAGCAAATGCATCCGCTTTCGAAAATGGTTCTTCGCCCAAGCCAATGCAAACCATATATAGGTGCATCAGCATGTCGATCCGAGTACCGGGGATAGCAACCACGCCACGCTTGGCTAGCTCCAGCAGTTCGCTCCAAGTCTCTGGAAGCGCACAACCGGCCTTCGCCAGTAAATCCGGGCGCCACCCGCTGATCGGTGCAGCCGTGTCGATGGCCAGGGCATATTGACTGCCTGAGAAGTTGTAACTCGCGTTTGACTTTCCGACCGAATTGGTGGCCTGATCCTCAAGAAAGGATGCTGGCAAATATCGCTCAAGCGGCAGCAGCAATTGCTCCTCTGCAGCGGCGCCAATAAATGGATGGTCGATGACCAACAAATCGAACTCTCTTACTAGCTCATTGAGCACCAGATCGCCAAACTGCTTCAGCGAACGCTTCTCCCATCGAATCTCAACCCCGGGATGTGTCTCCGAGAATCGCTGCGCCGTTGCCACCATCGGCAGATAGCCGCGCGTATGGTCCCATGTTATGCCTTTCAACTCAGTCATACGACAGCGGAGTCCCTCCCTTGGCGCTGGAAGCGTATGCCGCCTCCACAACAGCCATCGTTTTGTATGCGTCTTCCACTGAGGTGGGAAGTGTTTCAGTCGCCCCGTCGAGGAAGCACATCAGATCGCTCATCGGTCCAATAAATGCATCGGGGAACCACGTTCCCTCAATCTCCAGCGCGGTCCACTCCGGCGGCTTCCCGGCCTGCAGCACACAGAATTCAAAGTTGTCCGGAACACCTTTGGGATAATCCATCAACACGCCCATCCGTGTCTTGATCGCCCCCTCAGTTCCTTCCCACTTCACATACGACTCCTGGTGTCGAAGTCCGAATTCGTGCCCGTGATTAGCCGTGATATTGGCACGTAAGGCGTCGCCATAATCCAGAATCAGATTCGACCGCGTCGATGCCAGGTTTTCCAACTTCGGATGCTTCATCGTCTTGGCATAAATGCTTTGCGGATCACCGAGGAAAGATCGGATCAAATCGACGTAATGCACCGAGTGATAAAGAATCTCAACGCGCGGAATCGACTCCAGAAACGTCCATAGATGCCAGGGCGTAAAGACCGTCACCCGAACTTCCATGTCGTGGAGTCTTCCAATTCTGCCTGCCTCGATCATTCTTCTGGCAGCGCGAATCGCCGGTGCGTACCGCAATTGGAAATTCACCGCAGCCACCAGCTTTTTTCTACGGCACACATCCCGAATGCTTCGCGCCGCGGTCAAGTCTTCCCCCATCGGTTTCTGTAGCAGGACTCCCCGTCCATCCGGCAATCGTTCCAGGATCTCCAAGTGGGCGCTGGCCGGCGTCGCAACATCAAACACGGCATTCGATGCCGCTGTCGACACCGCCTCATCCAGGCTCCTGGCGGTATTCGGAATCCCGAACCGTGACGCAGTGCTTTTCGCTCGGGACAGATCTCTGTCATAGATCGCCGCCACATCAAAACCGGCCTTCCGGTACGCAGGAAGATGTGCATCACAAACGATGCCACCGGCGCCAATCATCACAATCGGGCGTATCGTCCGGGGCGCCTCCGCATCAAGCAGGCTCATCTTTTAGATATTTCTCCTTCAGAAAACAAAGTTTTGCATAGAATAGAGTACAAACACAAGAAAATGTTGCCGCTCCAGATCGTGTATCGACAACCATTCCGCTCACAGCGCCGAACTAAACCGCCCCTTGCGTTCACTCTATATCGAGACCTGAACGACCCTTCTCGCTTGTTTCACAGGATGACTTATCAATTCAAGTTGCAGGTGTCAGCGGCCGGAAATCTGGCTATAGGAGAATGAAGTGACCGCATTTAAGAACCCGAATCCCGACTCAGCATCACATCATCAAATCCCGGTTTGGAACGCCGAAAACTGGTTTTACGAGGATTTCGAGATCGGCCATCGTATCCGGTCGATCCGGCGCACGATTTCCGAGGGTGAATCCATGCAGTTCAATGCTCTCGTCCTCGACATGCATCCCTACGTAGCCGATGAAACCTTCGCAAAAAACGAAGGAATTTTCGGCCGTCGAATTGTTGCCGGCGCCATGGTTTTCAGTATGGGATTGGGACTCGTCGCCACGAACTGCGTCAATTCCTTCAGTTATGGCTATGACCGTCTGCGCTTCATTCGGCCTGTCTTCATCGGAGACACGATTTATACCATTCGCACCAATCTCGAAAAGAAGCCGAAATACCCCACCATGGGGCTCGTCAAGGCATCCTATGAGGTTTTCAAGAATGAGGGAGAACTGGTCCTCTATTGCGAGCACCTGCTCACGGTAACGTATCGGGATCCGCCGAAATCATTCCCGGGCACGTCAGACCAGTCTCGGGACTGACCCGGAGTGGACTGGCCGGCGGTGTACTCTCCCGCCGGCTACCAACCGGATCAATAAGTCTCCAGTGCAACCACGCTCACATTTGGATCGGGAGCCTGTGCAGGCAGATGGACTTGCAACCCATCTTCAGTCTGCCGGAAAGGGAGCATCTTCCCGTCGGCAAGCAGTCTCGCTGAGATCACCTTGCTGTCAAAATCAGGTAGCATGATCGATTGCCCCTCCCAGTCAAAGATATGCACATAGATGGACTTGTCCTTCGCCGTCGTACGATACGCCGCCATTCCCTGAATCGGCCCATAGGTAGTTCCGTAGATGGAGTCGCCATTCAAGGTTAGCCAATCCCCGATAGCTCGCAGCCTTTGTTGAAACTCCGGCTGAATAATCCCGGTGGGCTCCGGACCGACGTCGAGCAGGAAGTTTCCGCCGCGGCTCGCAACCTCAACTAGATCTCTTATCAATTCGCGGGAGGATTTGAAGTCGCGATCATGCTTGTTATACGCCCATGTATTGTTGATCGTCATGCAGGTTTCCCACAGTCGAAAATCCCCCGGCGGAGGAACGCCTTTGTTCAATCGCTTGGAGGCATTCGGATCAGGCCCTGACACCTTGATGCCCTTGGTCGGTATCCGCGAAGGGATAAACTGCTCTGGAGTTTCAAAGTCTCCGGGCACTCCGATGCGGTCGTTGACCAGCGTTTGCGGTTGCAAACGATGAATCATGCGCACCACACGCTGGCCATCATATTTCTCCTGGTCATTCAAACCGTCGAACCAGATCAGAGCTACCGGACCATAGCGGGTAAGCAGCTCCGTCAACTGTAACTGCATATATTGCAAATAGATCGGCCACTCTGGGCGCTCAGGCTGTCCTTCCCAGTTCTCGCTCGCCGGCTTGCTCGTGTCCCTGAAATTCGGGTTGTGCATATCCGGCGGGGAATAATAGAAGCCCAGCGGCATCCCGTCTTGGTCGCACGCATCCGCGAGCATCTTGGCAATGTCTTTCCCGTAGGGCGTATTCGTAATCTTGTAGCTGGTGTATTGCGAGTCGAACATGCAGAAGCCGTCGTGGTGCTTTGCGGTGAACACCATGTACCGCTGACCGGCAGCCCGCGCCAAATCCACGAATGCCTCGGGATTGAAAAGCGTTGGATCGAAACGCTTGGGTAGCGCCTCATACTCTGCCTGCGTAATGCCTCCCGGCGTCGGTTTCATGATCGGCCAGGAAGCCTCCACGCTGGCCACTGAGTATGCCCCCCAGTGGATGAACATTCCGAACTTCGCATCCCGATACCAGCGGGTTCGTTGCGCCTCTGTCTCCATCACGGCTCCCCAAGCGGGA
>JAJZIF010000295.1 GCA_021810735.1 Acidobacteriota bacterium | reverse complement strand
CATGCATGACGGGGCATCAATTTCGCTCCTTCTATCCGCAGTGGGAGGAATTCGCGGAGTATCGCGATCCCGCGTTTACGTCGGCATTCTGGCAACGGGTGACGGCCGATGCGTAGACGAAGAAGTCAGGTCGAAAGCCTGAACGACAAGCAGGACCAGGACCGCTCCTTGCCGAAAACGATCCTCGTTCTCGGCGCTACCTCCGCCATCGCGCAGGCGTGGATGCGTTTGCTCGCGCCCAGCGGAGCCAGCTTTTTCCTGGTGGCGCGCAATGCGGCTCATCTGGAATCGGTGATTCAGGACCTGGCAACGCGCGGGGCCACCGCCGTCTATGCCGAGACCGCCGACCTCGACCAGATAGCGGGCCACTGCGTTCTGCTGGAGCGCGCAGTCGCCGCGCTCGGGAGCCTCGACTGCGCCTTCATCGCTCACGGCGTCCTCGGCGACCAGGCTGCGGGTGAGCAGGACTTTGCTGTCGCCTCCGCCAGCCTGCGAACGAATTTTCTCTCCACCGTTTCGCTGGTGACCTGGCTGGCCAATTATTTTCAGGCGCAGTATCGCGGCGCCCTCGTCGTTCTTTCCTCGGTCGCGGGAGATCGCGGCCGCAAGAGCAATTACATCTATGGCAGCGCCAAGGCCGGTCTGAACGCGTTTCTCGACGGCGTACGGAATCGCCTGGACCGCGATGGCGTACAGGTCCTCACAGTCCGTCCCGGTTTTGTAGCCACGCCGATGACGGCGCACCTTCCGCAAGGTCCGCTGTTTGCCACGCCCGACGCCGTAGCGCGCGACATTGTGAACGCGATGGAACACCGGCGCGATGTTCTCTACACCCCCTGGTTCTGGCGATGGATCATGGCGATCGTTCGCGCGATTCCAGAGTGGAAATTCAAGAAGATGGATTTGTAAGACAGCGTGCTGAAACGAAGTTCCAGGACCCCAGGTTGTCGCCCTGGCGGACCAGAGCATTTTCCCTATAGGTATAGACCGAAGCGAGGATGTCGGCGCAGCTTTTCCGTCAAGAAAAGCTGCACTGAGTTGAACTTGGAAAGTTCACAGCAATAGGGGAAATGCTCTAGGGAAGCTCCGATTAAGTCTGGTTTGTATCAGGGCACGACTTCAGTCGTGCCGTAAATGGTTGAAAAATCCGTGGGCTTCAGCCCCTGAGTGACTTTCCATCGACTTAATCAGACCTTCCCTAGAGCAATCACACGGTTGGTGTAAGGCGGAAAATTGATCTTCGCGCAGCCGTTCTATCAAGGAATGGCTGCATGTAAATTGATCTCACCACATTACGGGAACTGTGTGATTGCTCTGACCCGGGTCTTTTTCGCGGGAACTTCTCGCGCCGCCGAACGTATGATGACAGAGAGAGGATACAGGCACATGATGGCCCAGAGATGGCAGCATTTTTGCGTGATGTTTCTGATTGGCGATGGCATGATGGCGGCGGTGCGCCCGGACCGCGCCGCGAAGGCCTGGGTGGCCGGTCCCAAACCCTGGCGGGACATCATGGAACACCTGGCCGAGCATCCCCGGCTAACGCGCGCCATCGGAATCGCCGAGGCGGGGTTTGGATTGTGGTGGGCGATGCAGCAGGAAAAAGATTTTGAGTAGATGGGTATCCCAACCTTTGCGGTGAAGCTGCAAAGAATGGGCGCCGGATTGGTCAAGGACCCAGGTTGGCTTCACGGACCTGGAGCACCCGGCCGCTGCAGTGCGGCGCCGGTCGAGAACCGAGAAGACGCATGGGTTTCCGGGAAGCACTGAAAATCGCGCTGCAATCGCTGTGGGCGAACAAGATGCGCTCCATCCTCACGCTGGTTGGCGTCGTGATCGGCGTGGCTTCGGTCATCATGATCGTCACCATGATCAACGGCGTCAACAAGTATGTGGCGACCAAGGTCTATGGCTATGGCGCCGATGTATTCACCGCCAGCCAGATGCCCCATGTGATTCTCAACGGCCAGGAATATCTGAAATATCAAAAACGAAAAATCCTCCGCATGGAGGATTATGAAGCCGTCTTGCAGCAATGCACCACATGTATCGCGGTAGGCGCGGAAGTCTCCACCACCGGCAACGTTGTTTCGCACCATCAATCGGCCACGGGCGTCAGCATTCGCGGTTGGACCACGGACATGCCGGCGATGTACAACTACAACATTGCCGAGGGCCGCTCGTTTACCCCCACCGAGGTGCAGCACGACGCCCACATCGCGGTCGTCGGCTATGACATCGTCGACAATGTCATGGGCCAGGGCGATCCCATCGGAAAAGAAATTCGCGTGGATGGGGTCCTCTACACCGTCATTGGAGTGGTGGAGCGCCAGGGAGCCACCCTCGGGCAAAGCCAGGACAACTTTGTCGGCATCCCCATTTCTACCTATCAGGCCGTGTATGGAACCAACAATTCCATCACCATCTACAACAAGGCTGGCGGCATTGACGCCAGGCTCGAACAGGCATCCGACCAGGTGCGCGCCATCCTCCGCGCCCGCCGCCACGATCCTCTGGGCCAGCCGGACAGCTTCAGCATCGATACCAATGCCAGCTTTGTCGGCCTCTTCAAAAGCTTCAGCCAAAGCTTTTTCGGCGTCGCCATCGGCATCGCTACCATTTCGCTCGTCATCGGCGGCATCGTCATCATGAACATCATGCTGGTTTCCGTCACGGAGCGGACCCGCGAAATTGGCGTTCGCAAGGCCCTCGGCGCGCGCCGCAGCGATGTCATGATGCAATTCCTCATCGAGTCCGCCGCGATGGCCTTATCCGGAGGGGTCATTGGCGCCGTGGGAGGAATCGCCATCGCCAAATTGATTACCGTCATCATCGGTTTTCCCACGACCATTGCCCTGTGGTCGGTCGTGGTCAGTTTGCTGCTGGCAACCTCCGTAGGCATCTTTTTCGGCGTCTATCCCGCGCGCAAAGCCGCCATGCTCGATCCCATTGTCGCGCTGCGGTCGGAGCTGTGACCCCGTGAGACCCGCGCTGCGCGCTAGTAAATCCCGCGAATCCATCCGCATGGCCATGGAGACGCTGCGCTCCAACAAGCTGCGCTCCGGTCTCACCATTCTCGGCATCGTCATCGGCGTGACCACCGTGATTGCGCTGTCTTCGTTTATCAATGGCCTCAATCTCAACATTGAAAACCTGGTGGCCGCATTCGGCACGAACGTGTACTGGGTGTTTCGTTACCCTGTCATCGCAGTGCGCCCAACCGCGGAAATGCTGGCCCGCAAGCAGCTCACCATGGCGGATGCCGAGGCGCTCGCCAAGCTGCCCCATGTCGTCGCCGTCTCTCCACAGTTGCGCTATCAGAATTTCGATTTGGGTTTCGGCAACATCGCCGTGAAATACAAAGGACGGCAGGTGCAGCACACCATCCTGGAAGGAGACACGGTCAACGAGCCGGAAGTCGACACCGTCAACATTCCTGTTGGACGCTACTTCTCGCAATATGAGCAGGACAAACATGCCGATGTGGTGGTCCTCGGCAACGATACGGCGGAGGAGCTGTTTCGCGGGGAGGATCCGCTCGGCAAGGAAGTGGAAATTAACGGCGAGGATTTCCGTGTGATCGGCGTCATGGAAAAACGGAAGACGGCATTCGGCGGCGGGCAGAATCCCGAGGACAACGCCGCCTATTTTCCCATTGGGACCTTCCACAAGATCCATCCGGAAATCCTCGACTACTGGATTTCCGTGAAGTATGACGACGCCAAGAATAAAGACCTCGTCTATGACGAGATCGAGCAGACGCTTCGCATCCAGCGCAAGGTCCGGTTCAATCAGGCGGACAATTTTGCCATCTTCGCCCCGGACGCCATCACCCGCATCTGGAATCAGCTCACCGGCGGCATCTTCATCTTTATGATCGGCGTCGCCAGCGTCGGCCTGATGGTCGGCGGCGTCGGCGTCATGAACATCATGCTCGTCTCCGTCACCGAGCGCACCCGCGAGATCGGCGTCCGCAAAGCCATGGGGGCCACCAAGCGCACCATCCTGCTCCAGTTCACGATTGAAGCCATCACCCTCTGCTCCGTCGGCGGCCTGATTGGCGTGTTGGTTGGCGGCATTCTCACCCTGGCGGTGCGGCTGATCTTTCCTACCATTCCTGCGTTTGTCTCCGCCTTCTGGGCCGTCCTTGGCTTCAGCGTCTCCTGCGCCATTGGACTCATCTTCGGCATCTACCCCGCATGGAAAGCCGCCAACCTCGACCCCATCGAGGCCCTCCGCTACGAGTGAGCTTGCGGGCAATCCACTTCGAAGCGACTATCTGAGCGACAATACTCGCAGTCGCCCGTGACTGCAACGCATCCATTGCCTTTTGTTGCTCAACGGATCGCGTGCGCTTTACGGCGCGATTTCTTTTTTCAGCGGGAAGGAGCCGCCAAAGGATTGACGACGCGAATTCCTTCGTAGCTCTGGCCGGCTGCCAGGTCTTCGGAATACAGAATCGACGCTCCAGAATGGGCGGCGGCGTGAAGAATCAGCGCGTCCCAGAAAGAAATCCTGTAACGTGCTTCAATATCGATTGCCTGCAGAACGGATTCGGAAGTGTTGGTGACGATTTCCCACGTGGAGTAGTCGCGGATCAGTTGGCGAACTTGATTGACCGGCAATGGCGGTGCTACCTTGCGCCGAAGGTTGATACATAGTTCCTGCAGGACCTGGGTGCTTAAAACGCCCTCGCCGGAATCCCAAAGTCGCTCCACAAGCGATGCAGCAAGCCGATGTTTCGCGCCGGCGGAGCGGTCATGCGCATACATCAGAATGTTGGTATCGACGAAATGCTTATCGCTCATGCAGTTCGTCTCGCGAGCGAGGAGGAGTCCATCTCAGATCGAGTCCTTTCCGCAGGCGGCCCAATGCGCGCCTGCGCGCCTGGTTGTACCCCTTGCGCTCCCGCACAGCGGTTGCGAGGCGGTCCGATAACAGCGCGCTGATGGAGGTGCCTTCCTCGGCTGCGAGAATGCGGGCTTCCCGTAGAAGGCCCGATTCAATTTTCAGGGTAATATTGGCTTTCATTCGACACTCGTTTCCGTGCTGCACCATTTTACGTGCTTCGGGTGAGGCGGCGCAAATGGAATCCCGGAGGCGCTCGGCGACATTTTGAGAATTCCGCATCAAGGCGCAAAGTTTAGACTTCGATCTGAGCGACAATACTCTCAGTCACCCATGATCTCCGTGCACACCTCGGGTTTTGCGGCGCAATGGATCGCCATAATTTTTACTGCGCTGGCGCTGGCGGCGCTGGTGTACACGCTGTTCGTCTTTCGAGCTGCCCGCGCCTACGTGCGAAGCTGCCGGTCGCCGCTGCCGGCTTTCTATCCCGCGGTCACCGTCCTCAAGCCCGTCAAAGGCGTCGACCCGGAGATGTATGCAGCCTTTGCCAGCCATTGCCGCCAGGACTATCCCGGCGAAGTTGAAATTCTCTTCGGCGCCGGCTGCATGGACGACCCTGCCGTCGAG
>JAJZIF010000294.1 GCA_021810735.1 Acidobacteriota bacterium | reverse complement strand
CTCTGAGCTTCTCGTTCAATTACGAATCGAGCGACGCGATCGTGCGGGTGTTACATGCCGAAGCGCTCGTGCCACGGGGTGGCGGCTTTCAGCGCCCGGTTCACGTTCTCAATGTTCTTGACGCCATCGTCCTTGAGCCAATTCTCGAAGGCCTTGGCGCCCTGCTTGGCGTAGATGGGGATGCCGTCTTTCCAGGTGGCGCGGCCGCAGAGCACGCCGTTGAACTTGGCGCCGGATTCGGCCGCCAGTTCCAGCGTTTCAATGAAGACGGGATTGGAGACGCCCGCCGAAAGATAAATGAAGGGCTTGGTCGAAGCCTCCGCCGCCTTGCGGAAAAGATGCAGCGCTTCTTCCTTCGAATATGCGGCTGTGCCTTTGAATGCCTTGGTGCCGGCGACAAACTCCATTTGAATCGGCACTTCCATCTTGAGCACATCGACGCCATAGCGCTCATCGCAGAAGTCCGCGGTCGCGCGCGTGACGATCTCAGGCTTTTTCTTCGCGTAGGCAACCGACTTTTCATCGCCGCCCTCGGCGTCATAGCCGACGATTTCCAGGAAGAATGCAATGTCGTGGGCGCGGCATTCATCGCCAATGCGCTCAATGAAGGCGTACTTTACGTCGTTGATTTCCTTTTTCTCGAACGGCGTGTAGTAGAGCAGCACCTTGACCGCGTCCGCGCCTTCATGCTGGATGCGACGCACCGACCAGTGGTCGAGCAGGTCGGGCAACCGGCCCGGTTCCGCTGCGTCATAGCCGGTCTTCTCGTAGGCCAGCAGCAGGCCCTTGCCGTTGCGATGCTTGGCGGCGGGCAGTCCAAATTCAGGATCGAGCAGAATGGCCGAGGCGTGGCGGGTCAGGACTTCCGTTACCAACGTCTTGAATTCAACCAGGGCATGGCCGTCGACCGGAGAGCCTTTTTCCTTGGCCAGAGACTTTTGCAGGGAACCGCGTTGATCCATGGCGGCGGCGGCGATTACGCCCCGCTCATCGGAGAGGGCTTTCATGCCGGCCAGTTTGCCGGGGGTCAGCTTCATCGTCATACACTCCTTATTTTTTTATCTTGTGGGGATCTGTGGGTTGTCCAGGCCTCGAGAGGCCAAGTCCATCATTCCAGTTCCATCGTCTTCATTTTAATTTTACGCTGGGACGACAATCCCGTCGTGACACGCGTCATGGTCGGACCGGATTCGCGAGCGCCGCCTGCTGGGCCTGTACCAGCTCGCGCGTACCGCGCGCGGCGAGATCGAGCAGCGCGAAATGCCGATCGCGGGAGAAGGTGTTGTGTTCCGCGGTAGCCTGTACCTCGACGAAATCGCCGGTGCTGGTCATCACGACATTCATATCGACATCGGCGCGGGCATCTTCCTCATAGGCCAGATCGAGCAGCGGCGTACCGTCCACAATGCCCACGCTGATGGCGGCGATGAGATGCCGGATGGGCGAAGCGGCGAGGACTTTTGCGACCACCAGTCGATCGACAGCCAGCCCCAGAGCCACGGCGGCGCCAGTGATGGCGGCGGTGCGGGTGCCTCCGTCGGCCTGCAGGACATCGCAATCCAGAATGATGGTGCGCTCGCCGAGTGCCTTCAGGTCGACAGCGGCGCGCAGACTGCGGCCAATCAGACGCTGAATCTCATGCGTGCGCCCGCCCACCTTGCCACGTTCACTTTCCCGGGGAGTACGAGTCAGCGTGGCGCGCGGCAGCATTCCATATTCGGCGGTGACCCAGCCCTGGCCGCGATTGCGCAGCCAGCCGGGCACGCCAGTTTCCACGGTGGCGTTGCAGAGCACGCGCGTGTGGCCGAGTTCAATTAGGACCGAGCCTTCGGCGGTGGGAACGAAATCGACGGTAAGGCGCAGCGGACGAAGCGCATCGATGGCGCGGCCTTCTGGCCGGAAGTAGGTGGAAGCAGGAGCGGACATGTGGAATCCATTGTACGATTCCTGCGAATCTCACATTGGTCAGGCCTCCAGTCGAGATCGGAAAGAGCCTTTTTGGGATTGTCCCAGAGTGGGAAGAGAGTTCCAAAATGGATTTGACTGGAAGTTCGCAGTAACTCCTTTATAGGCAACGGATTCGGTGGGGGTGTATGGATGGTGCGGTGTCGTTTTGAAACTGACCCTGCCTTTAGTAACGAAGGATCGGAGACGCTGTTCCGAATTAAGTCGTTGTGTCCGTACCGTTAAGAGAGGGGGGCCCAGTTTGGCACGCAACGTGAATACAGAGTGTGCAAGAACGGAGCGGAACGGGGATGAAATCCGGTCTGCCGAATCCGAATCGGAGGCCCGTTTTGGACCCATGTGTGGTTGGAGATGATTCCGCTGCAAAAGGAGATTCCCATGACGTTACTCGACTGGATGTTAATTCCGTCCGCGGCTGCTTGTGTTGTGTTGATTGTGTCCCTGGTGGTGCAAAGCCTGCGTCACGAATGGTAAGACCGGTCCCTTATGGGGAGCGAAGTTCGGCGGATTGAAAACCCTCGCACAACATTCCCAGGGAAACGCCGGAGTGAAAAGACTGAAACGGCAGCGAAGAACTTGTCCAGAATCGAACCGGACTACGACGCAGAATCCTTAGCAGGTTGTAAGAAATGGAAACCGAATGACGACCATGGCGCTCACCCAGCAGCAGGATGATTCCAGTCCGAGTCCGCGATTCGCGGCCGGAGAACCCGCCACGACTGTCCGTCATCTGGCGCATGATGTCCAGAATTGGCTTACGGCGCTGCAGGTATATTGCGACCTGCTGCGCACCTCAGGCGTTGTTGACGATCAGGGGCAACCGTGGATCGACGAGCTATCGAGCGCGGTGGAGCGGGGACATGCGCTGGTGGATTCGCTGCTGGATTTTGCGCAGTCGGCAGCCTTGTCCCGTCCGTTGGCTCCGCAGGGAGTGGCCGCGCTGCCAACCCTTGACCTGGGCGCCGCGATCGAACGCAGGCTGCCGCTGCTCCGCCAGATGGCCGGGAACAAGATCCAGGTGGAGATCAAAACAGTGCCCCATGCCGGGGCGACGGCGTTGCGGGAGCCCGAGTTTGAACGGATCCTGTTGAACCTGGCACGGAATGCGATGGAGGCAATGCCCGGGGGAGGCAAGCTGCGGATTGTCCTCGAGTACGGCCACGCATCGTCAGGCCGCTGCCTGCTGCTGCGCGTGTCCGACACGGGAAGGGGCATTGCGGCGGAACTCCTGCCTCACATTTTCAGCTCCGGGGTTTCGACGAAACTCGCTACGTCCGATGGTCCGCGATCGCGCGGTTTCGGGCTGGCAATTGTACGGGAATTGACGCTGGACGCGGGTGGATCGGTACGAGTCCGTTCCAGACTTGGACACGGGAGTTCCTTTACTGTCGAGTTGCCGCTACTTGAGGAATCGCTTGCGGAATCGCCGCTGGCAAAACCGCGGAGGGCTGCTTCCCATCCCCGCACGCGACAACTGGCAGTTGTGTCCGAGATGCCGAAGTCGAACACGGACCGCCCTGCTCATCGCAACAATTGTGACGCCAATCGGAAAGGAACCCGAGTACCATGCTAACAGCGACACGCATGTTTACCCCTACCTCCCAAATTCCCCCCGCGGAGCGAGCCAGCATGATGCACGTGCTGGTGGTCGATGACGATACGGCCATCCGCACCGCTGTTTCCGATATTGCGCGCAACTATGGTTTCGCGGTATCGAGTGTTGAAGATGCCGGTTCCACGCGCGCCGCCCTCAAGGCCCACATGGCCGACATTGTACTGCTCGATCTGAAGTTGCCGGGTGGCGGCGGCCTGCCGCTGGTGGAGGAGATCCGCACCTTGTACCCGGAGACCGTCGTGGTGGTGATGACCGCCTACGCCACGGTGTCTTCGGCCGTCGAGGCGATGCGCACGGGGGCCAGCGAGTACCTGACGAAGCCCTTCACCATGGACGAATTGACGGATGTGCTGGAGCGCGCCTCCGAGCGGCGCCATTTCGATACCGAGAGCCGGCGGCTGCGGGAAAAACTTCGCACCTCGGATGGATTCGGCACCCTGGTCGGCCGCAGCCCGGAGATGGAACGGGTGTACCGCATTCTCTCCAAGGTGGCCCACACCACGCATCCGGTGCTGATCCTGGGTGAAAGCGGAACCGGCAAGGAGATTGTCGCCCGCACCATCCACTACAACGGACCGAACGCTACGCATCCATTCATTCCCGTAGACTGCGGATCGCTGGTTCCCACCCTGATTGAGAGCGAACTCTTCGG
This sequence comes from Acidobacteriota bacterium, assembly GCA_021810735.1. The sequence goes on along the minus strand of JAJZIF010000294.1, from coordinate 1,252 downwards.
CTATGTCAAGGGGGCCTTCACGGGCGCGAACCGCTCCAAGGAAGGACTGCTGGCGACTGCGGAAGGCGGTACCGTTTTTCTGGACGAGATAGGCGAACTGCCGCTCGATCTGCAGGCAAAGCTGCTGCGTGCGCTGCAGGAAAAAGAGATTCGCCCGATCGGCTCCAATCAGCGGGTCCCGATCCACGTCCGCATCCTGGCAGCCACCAACCGCGACCTGGCGGCGATGGTGGAGCAGGGCAAGTTCCGCAAGGACCTGTTTTTTCGCCTGAATGTCGTGAACGTGAAAGTGCCGGCGCTGCGCGAGCACCGTTCGGATATCGCATTGCTGGCGGCGCATTTCCTGGAGCGCCGCCGGCGCGAGACAGGGGTTGTCTACACCCTGAGCGACGATGTGCTGCGGGTGCTTGGCAGCTACGATTGGCCGGGGAACGTCCGCGAACTGGAAAATACGATCGAACGGGCCTGCGCCCTTTCTTCCGGTCCAGTGTTGCATCTGGGAGATATGCCCACCCAGTTGCAGGAGTACCGGATGCACTGGCAAACCGTTCCGGAAACCGCGCCCCAGGAAACGATCGGCATGGATTCCAGCATTCTGACGATTGCGGAAATGGAAAAGCAGGCCATCCTGAACACCCTGCGCCAGCTGAATGGCGACAAGCTGACGGCGGCGCGACTGCTGGGCATCGGCAAAACGACGCTCTATCGCAAGCTGAAGGAATACGGCATCTCAGACGAATCTGAGATGTAGGGAACGCGCAGGTTGGAAGGCGCGGTTCTCGCCTTCCACCTGCAGGCCCAGCCGGAGCACAATCGGAAATCCTGAAGGGGGAATTGCATGACGCAGACCGTGCTGTTGGTTACTGGTATGTCGGGGGCAGAAAATTGCGCTGCTACGATTGGACGTCAACTGGGCTTGACCGTCGAGCTGGCCGAGAATCGCCGCGCCGCACTGGCCGCGCTGCGACGCCGCGAATTCTCCGTGATCGTACTGGATGAAAGCCTGGTGGAGGCCGATCCGGCGGGAGCGGAAGTGCTGTGGCAACAGGCGGGTCTGGCGGTCCCCATCCAGGTCAATCTGGGCATCTCCGGATGCAATCGGATATTACGGGAAGTGCGCGCCGCTTTGCAACGGCGCGACAGGGAACTGTCGCTGGCGATGCGGGCCGCTGTTCAACTGATGGAAGGCGAGATGAACACCACCATCACCGGACTGCTGCTGCAAACCCAACTGGCGCTGCAGGAGCCGGCT
>JAJZIF010000293.1 GCA_021810735.1 Acidobacteriota bacterium | reverse complement strand
AGTCGTGCAGCGAAGACGGTAGGATTTCCTGCGGTCGTGGTGCTTCTGGCCGTGCTGGCGGCAACGATTCTGAAAGCGGGACAACATTTCGGGACGGTCTCACTGAGCGACGGAGTGACGACGACTCAGGATCTGAGCAGGGTGCTCTTTCACGAGCTTCTGCTGCCGTTTGAGCTGACCTCTGTACTGATTCTGATTGCGATTCTGGGGGCTGTTGCATTGGCCAGAAAGGATAACGGGAACGTATGAACATGACGGTTCCGGCTGCCTGGTATCTAATGTTGAGCGCGGGGTTATTCACGCTCGGTGTGATCGGCTTCCTGATCAAGCGAAGTCTGATTACGGTATTCATGTCGATCGAGCTGATGCTGAACGCGGTGAACCTGAGCTTTGTGACCTTTGCCCATGAATGGCACGCGGTGAAGGGCCAGATATTCGTCTTCTTTGTGATGATGGTTGCAGCTGCGGAAGCTGCGGTTGGCCTGGCCATCATCATTTCAATCTTCCGCGTGCGCGGCACGCTGACCGTGGACCAGATCGATCTGATGAAGCTATGAATGAGCCGATGCTGTTTTTGCCTTTGATTGCGCTGCTTCCCTTTGCGGGTTTTCTGCTCAACGGAGTGTTGGGCAGCAAGCTTCCAAAGGCGATTGTTTCGCTTATCGCGCTGCTGTTTCCGTTGCTTTCGTTTGCGATTGTGGCGCACGACGCCTGGCTGGTGCACGCCGGTATGGCGCTGCCTGTGGTTGAGCACAGTTTTCCGGACTGGATTGCCGTCGGGGCCTTGCATGTGGGCTTCAACTTTGTGCTGGACCAACTCTCACTTGTGATGCTGCTGGTGGTTACCGGTGTTGGATTTCTGATTCATCTCTATTCAGTCGGTTACATGAAAGATGAGCAGGGATACTGGCGTTATTTCGCCTATCTGAATCTGTTCCTGTTTTTCATGACGGTGCTGGTGCTGGCGGGGAACTATCTGCTGATGTTTGTCGGGTGGGAAGGCGTCGGACTGGCGTCGTACCTATTGATTGGTTTCTACCTGGATCGCCGGTCAGCGGGCGACGCGGGCAAGAAAGCCTTTGTGGTGAATCGCGTCGGGGATTTCGGATTCCTGATTGCGATGTTTCTGCTGCTGGGAAGCTTCGGCACGCTGAGCATTTCCGGAATTACTGCGCAGCTCGCATCTCATCCCGGAGTGTCGACCGGAGTGGTGACCCTGATCTGCCTTAGCCTGGTGCTTGGCGCGACCGGCAAGAGCGCGCAGATTCCGCTTTACATCTGGCTTCCGGATGCTATGGAGGGTCCGACGCCAGTCTCCGCGCTGATTCACGCCGCGACGATGGTGACGGCCGGTGTGTATATGATCGCGCGCTCCCACGCACTCTTCGATCTTTCACCGACTGCGCTGCTGGTGGTTGCGATTCTGGGAACCGCGACGGCGTTTTTTGCGGCGACAGTCGCCATCGTGCAGACGGATATCAAGCGCGTTCTGGCCTACTCGACGATCTCGCAGCTGGGGTATATGTTTCTGGGCTGCGGTGTGGGGGCGTATTCGGCGGCTGTCTTTCACCTGATGACGCATGCGTTCTTCAAGGCACTGCTGTTCCTTGCTGCCGGTTCGGTGATTCACGGGCTGGGCGGCGAGCAGGATCTGAGAAAGATGGGCGGACTGCGGAAGCAGATGCCGGTGACTTTCTGGACGATGACCTCGGCCGTACTTGCGATTGCCGGATTCTTTCCATTTGCCGGATTCTTTTCGAAAGACGCCATTCTGGCGGCGGCATTCGAGCATGGTTCTACGGGCAAGGCTTTGTGGACGGTCGGTCTGGTGACGGCGCTGCTGACAAGTTTCTACATGTTCCGGCTGTGGTATTTGACGTTCCTGGGCAAATCGCGAGCGGAGGAGCACCACGGACACGCGCATGAAAGTCCCTGGATCATGCTGCTGCCGCTGGTTTTGCTGGCGATGCTTTCCATCAGCGGCGGATGGGTTGGCATGGATCGCTTCGGGGCGTTTCTCGCGCCTTCCACTGGAGCGGTGCAGGCGGCGAGCGGAAGTGACGGACACCTCGAGTTATACCTCTCCGTGCTGGCGGTTCTGGTGGCGATTGCTGGCTGGTATCTGGCGCATCTGTTCTTTGGACGCGAGGGCAAAGCCGCTGGCGAAACAGCAGGGGGTCTGGCGGGTCCGCGCCGAGTGCTGGAACACAAATACTGGGTGGATGAGATCTATGTCGGCGCAGTGGTGCGACCGATTGAGTGGATTGCGCGCTTTGGCCTGGGATGGATCGGCGAGCTGATTCTGGTGCGAGGCTCGGCGTGGATGCTTGCGGGCGTAACTGGATTGTCGGGCGAGTTGCTGCGGCGCTGGCAGTCAGGCAATCTGCGCTCGTACGCGGCGTGGCTTGCAGCAGGAGCGGCCGCGCTTCTGTTGTTTGTACTGGCGGGAACGCTTCTGCATTTGAACGGATTTGCGGATTCCATTCGCTGGGCGGTGCGGTGAAAGCATGGATCGTATGATTTTGAGTTTGATACTACTTGTACCGCTTGCTGGCGCAGCAGTGATTCTGCTGCTACCGGAGCGGGGGAAACTGCCTGCGTGGATTGCCTTGCTGGATTCGCTGCTGACGTTTGTCTGCACCTTGCATCTTCCGGCTCATTTTGTCGGCCAGCAAGCAGGATTTCAGTTTGAAGAAAATCTGCCGTGGCTCAGTCACCCGGCTATTCGCTATCACGTAGGCGTCGATGGCCTGTCGCTGTGGCTGGTCGTGCTGGTGGGACTGCTGGCGCCGGTGGGTGTGATGGCAAGCTGGAAGTCGATTCAGCAAAAAAGCAAGCTCTTCTACTCCCTATTCCTTCTGCAACAGACGGCTATGGTGGGAGTCTTCGTCTCGCTCGATCTGATGCTCTATTACGGATTCTGGGAGCTTTCTCTGATCCCGATCGCAATCCTGACAGCGATGTTTGGACGGAATACGGGGGATTCTTCCGCAACCAAAGCCGCCATTCGGTTCTTTCTGTACACGTTCATTCCCTCGGCGCCTCTGCTAGTTGCGCTGCTGTGGCTCTATGCGCATACAGGAACGTTCGATTATGCGAGTCTGAAGGCAGCGATTGCCGGTGGAACTTTGCCAGGATGGCAGCTTGCCTGGGTATCGATCGCATTTCTGGTCGCTTTTGCCGTAAAGGTTCCGGTGCTGGGTCTGCATGGGTGGCTGGCCGACACCTTTTCAGAAGCTCCGGTGGCGATTGCGATGATTGTCGCAGGAAAACTTGGCCTGTATTCGCTGATTCGTTTTCACGTGGAACTCTTCCCTGCCCTGGCGCGTGAGGCCGGACCGTGGATGGTCGCGCTGGCGGTGATCGGGATTCTCTATGGCGCGCTGCTGGCGCTGGTGCAAAAGGATTTCTGGAAGCTACTGGCGTATGCGACGCTGGGCAGTCTCAGCTTCTGCACTCTCGGAATATACGGATTCACTCTGGCGGGCATGAGCGGAGCGGTGCTGCAGACGGTGAATGAAGGAATCATTGGAGCCGCGCTTTTCCTGCTCTTCGGCGTGCTGTACGATTCGGCGCGGACGAGTCAGCTTACGCATTTCGGAGGCGCTTCGAGCCAGGCTCCGCGACTGGCGGCGCTGTGTGTGATTGCCAGCCTGGCGCTGATTGGCCTGCCACTGCTGAACGGCTTTGTGGGAGAGTTTCTGGTGCTGTCCGGAACGTTCAATGGAGTGAGCCGGAGCTGGGCGGCGTTGGCGGCTGTGGGCGTGATTCTGAGCGCGGCATATATGCTGGGAGCGATTCAGAAGATATTTCTTGGCCCTGCTTCCACGGAGGCAAATAGAGCGACCGTGCGAGAGCTAAATGGGGGCGAGACGCTGACGGTGGCGGTGCTGGCGGTGTTGATGCTGGCGATAGGCGTCCAGCCAAAGATATGGACGGATGGGATGCAGTCTGCATTGCAGACCGCAATCCAATCCGTTCCCTCAATTGGCAGCAAGCCAATTCTGCCGGAGTCCGGAACGATGAAATTCAATGACATGGGAGAGCGTCGATGACTCCCGATATCTTTCGTATTCTTCCGGAAGTAGTTCTGACCCTGACCGGCGTTCTGGTGATGCTGATGGACGCTTCGATGTCGGTGCGCTCCAGCCGAAGACCCCTGGGATGGCTGGCGGCGCTGGGCGTGACAACTGCTCTTGGCGCAAGCCTCTGGCAATACACGCTTCCCGCCGGAACGGCCTTCTTCGGCACGGTTCAGACGGATGCTTTTTCCAATTTTTTCCATGTACTGATCTGCGGCATTGTGCTGGTGGCGATTTTGCTTTCGATCGATACACTTCCTGCCGACCAGCATCATGTGGGAGAGTACTTTGCGCTGATGGTCTTTGGTGCGGTGGGCATGTGCCTGCTGACCTCAGCCGTCGAGCTTCTGGTGGTCTTCATTGCCTTGGAAATCTCCTCGATCGCGACGTATGTGCTGGCGGGTTACCGCAAGAATACGGGCAAAGGGCCTGAGTCTGCGATCAAGTATTTTCTGCTTGGGTCGTTTGCCACGGCGTTTCTGCTCTACGGAATTGCGATGGTATTTGGCGCAACCGGCACAACGCAGGTGCAGGAGATTGCCACGCTGCTGCCGGCGGCACGCTCGCATGTGCTGGTGCTGGCTGCCTTTGCGCTGATGATGGTGGGCGTGTTGTTTAAGGTTTCAGCCGCGCCGTTCCATGTGTGGACACCTGATGTGTATGAAGGCGCGCCGACACCTGTGGTGGCGCTGATGAGCACGGCTCCGAAAGTGGCTGCCTTCGCGCTCATCATTCGCCTGCTCTATGGGGTTTTCCCGCTGCTGCATCCGTTGTGGATGCCGCTGATGTGGGTGGTGGCAGTGATTTCAATGACGGTGGGCAACCTGGCTGCGCTTCGGCAGCAGAATGTCAAACGCATGCTGGCCTATTCATCGATTGCGCATGCCGGGTATCTGCTGGCGGCGCTTGCGGGAACCGGCAGCGAACCGGTGGCGGCAATCGGTTTCTACACCGCCGCATACGCTGCGATGAATGTAGGGATCTTTGCGCTGATGACGATGGTTTCCGGCTATGACGAGCAGAGATCGACAATCGCGGATTATCGAGGCGTCCTCTATCAGTCGCCGCTGTCAGGCGGCCTGATGCTGCTCTTCCTGATCTCGCTGATCGGGATTCCGTTTACCGGCGGATTTTTCGCCAAGTTCTATTCGTTCACGACGGCGATGCAGGGCGGTGCTGCATGGCTGGTGCTGATCGGTCTGGTCAACTCTGGAATTGCCTCGGCGTACTATCTTCGTTTCGCGGTGAGCCTGGCGCAGTCGCCGTCGAGCCGGAATGGCGCGTCCGGTTTGAAGATTGCCGCACCGTGGACGATGGCCACGTCGGCAGCCGTGCTGGCGGCAGGAGTTTTCACGCTGCTCCTGGGCATTGCTCCGGGCTGGGTTCTGAATGCAGCCACCGCTGCTGCACACAG
>JAJZIF010000292.1 GCA_021810735.1 Acidobacteriota bacterium | reverse complement strand
CAAACCGTCGGCGCCGCGCGATAAAATCACCCTCGCCGCGCAGTTTGCGGCTAGGGTGGGGTCATCAGCTTGTCATCCTGAGCGAAGCGAAGGATCTCGCGGTTGCCGCAAAAGATTTCTCCTACCGTCTCATCCTGACCGCAGCGGAGGGCCCTGCGGTTTCCTCGAGCACGAAATATTCCCGGCGGTCCCTCGCTTCCCCTCGCACTCGTCCTTCACGACTGCTAACGAATTGCGTTCGCCCAGTTGATTTTGCTTTGAATTTCTCGTGAAAATTTGTACAGTACTCACTAACTTGCTGGAATTGCCATCAGAAAGGAACGTCAACGCGCCACAGCACACGTGCATGGCCCATACAACACGAAGTCCCAGAACTTGCATCTGAAACCTTCACGGATAGGAGCTACCCATGTCTGCGAATCCGATGCCTGCCGAGAATCCACTGCGGGAGTTATTTGAGGAAATTGTGTACGGCTGTTATAGCCAGACCTCCGAACTGAACGATGCCGAAATTTCCAGCTATGTGGCCGGCATCCTCACCGACTTTGCGGAAACCGAGCAACTCTACCGCATCCGCGACCGGCGCGGCCGCCAACTGCGCGAAGTCAGTGACATGCTCGTCGCCTCCGATCCCGTCTATGGGGATGCCTATTCGTTTCCCCGCGAACGGGAAGTGCGCAAGCACATTGGCGACTTCAGCCTGTTCTTTGCCGGCATGTTTCCCGAGTCGGCCCAATGGCTGCGCCGCAACCAGCAGGAAAGTTTGCAGGCGCTGAAACGCGCCGGGAAAGAAAGCTACTACATCGTCTCGCAATTCAATTTGTTTGAGTTCGAGCAGGAAGCTCCGCTGTTCGCGCGTCTGGCCGAGGCCTTTGACGCCTGCGCCGATGGCTTGGCAGAGGTGCGAAAAGAGCTTGATCGCCGCCGCCTGCTGCCCCACCGCAATCCAACTCCGCCCCCCAAGCTGCTGATGTAGGCATCTTGGCCCGATCCGTGCGCCCCGATCCATGCCCCAGATCGGCATGCCGCTCCTTTCTTGTGCCTCGATCCGTTCGCCGCACCCGTTTCTCCTCATCGCGGACGCGATCCTCGTCGCAGCCACAGTCTCCATCCATAAGCAGACGCGGCGGAGTGGAAGGCGAAGTGGGCTACTTCCGCCGCAACCACTGGATTCCCGTGCCGGCTGCCAGAGATCTTGCCGATCTGAACGCGAAGCTGTTTGCGAACTGCCGTCGCGATGAGAACCGCGTGGTGGCAGCCCGCACGCAGAGCGTAGGCGGAGATAACGGGCCAATAAGCTGGACCGCGCGATTGTGGCCGGCTGCGCGAAGGTACGCACGAACTTCTACAGCGTGCCGCTGAAGCCGGGATCTGCCCAAGATGCTACTTGACCATTGCTATGACGCAGGACGAAACCGAGTTGCCCGGAAATCGAACAGAAACACACTTGTGATACAGGCACCGCGACTCAGGCACCACCTGCGGACCGATCGTCCTCAGATGCTGGATAAAAGTCCGCTGGGGTCAAGTGGATGAGATACCAGCAGGTTCGCAAACTGGTTGGCAGGGACTGGCTGGCTGAAGTAGAACCCTTGGGCTTCGTCACACTCCTGCAGCTTTAAAAAGTCCAACTCTTCTTTCGTTTCTACGCCCTCGGCGATCACCTGAAGTTTTAGACTTCTGCCCATGCCGATGATTGCGTTCACGATACTTGTGTCGCGAGGAATAGAGGTGATCTGGCGGACGAACGTTTGGTCGATTTTGAGGGAATCAAGCGGGAGTTTCCGAATATAACTTAGGTTGGAGTAACCCGTACCGAAATCGTCTACCGACACCCGTACGCCTCTTTTTCTCAGTGTTCCGAGGATGGAGGTGACATGATCGATACGTTCCATGAGCACACTTTCAGTAACCTCCAGTTCGAGAACGTGCGGATCCAGACCAGTTTCGTCGAAGATCGCCGTCAGATCTTCCAGGAACCCCTCTTTCCTGAATTGGATGGCAGAGACGTTGACGGCCATCGTTGCAAGGTGCATTCCCGCATCGATCCAGGCACGGGCCTGCTTGCATGCCTCACGCAGAACCCATGACCCAATGGGCAGTATCAAACCGGTGACTTCTGCGACGGGAATGAACTGCAAAGGAGGAGTGTGTCCTCGCTTGGGATGCGCCCAACGCAGGAGTGCCTCCGCACTAGTGACCTTGCCTGTCTTCAGATTGATTTTGGGCTGGTAGTGCAGCGTGAATTCGCGGCGTTCCAGGGCTCGGCGCAGGTCCTGTTCAATGGACTGACGCTGCACAGCGCGGACATTCATGGCGGGCTTGAAAAACCTGTAGCTATGCTGTTGGTTTTCCTTCGCCTGGTACATTGCGGTGTCGGCGTTCTTGATCAGCGTCTCAGCGTCCAAACCGTCTTCGGGATAAAGGCTCACGCCGATGCTGGCTGTAATGCAAAGATCGAGCTGGTTGATCGAATGAACTTCCGCTACTGCCTTGAGGATTCGTATGGCCGCGACGGCGGCATCTTCCGGTTCGTGCACATCCTGAAGAAGCACGACAAATTCGTCTCCGCCCTGGCGACTCACTGTGTCCGGGGTGCGGATGCAATCCCTGAGCCGTTTTGCGACGGATTGAAGAAGCTTGTCACCCACCGCATGCCCCAGCGAGTCGTTGATATGTTTGAACCCATCCAGATCCAGGAACAGCAACGCAATCCGATCTGTGTCTGGGTTTGCACGCATAATGGCCTGGCCTAGCCGGTCTCTCAAGAGCAGGCGATTGGGCAAGCCGGTGAGGGAGTCGTGTTCGGCAAGGTGAGAGATATGCGCGGCCAGCGCTCGCGCAACGGTGACATCACGAAAGACCAGAACTGACCCGGCAGAGAGTCCGTCCCGGTCGCGGATGGGGGCTATCGAATCTTCAATGAAGATTTTGTGTCCATCCGGCCGGGTGAGGATACAGTTGACAGGCAGCCGGGCAGGCCGGTTTTTTCCAATAGCTTTCACCAGGGGGTTCGCGGCCGCCTCACCCGTGGTGGCGTCCATGATTCGGAAAACGTCCATCAGGGGTCGGCCGACTGCTTCTTCCAACGACCTGCCCGTCATCCTTTCGGCGACGGGATTGAGGTAGGAGATGTTTCCTTGGATGTCCGTGCAGATGACAGCGTCGGCGATGCTATCGAGCGTGACCTGAGCGCGATCCTGTTCCATGTACAGGACATCTTCGAGTGCCCGACGTGCAACGGCATTGCGCAGAGCACGCATCAACTCGTGCGCTTCAATCTCGCCCTTGATGAGGTAGTCTTGCACCTCTGTCTCCATCGCTTGAATGGCGAACGGCTCATCGTCCGGATCGCAGAGCAGCACAATGGAGGTGCGAGGCGCGTATGCGCGTAGCTGCAAGATCGCATCCCGGCCCGAGGTGTCCGGCAACGCCAGGTCGAGAAGGATGACGTCGAAAGGGTGCATGGCAAGACGCTGCACGGCGTCGTCCATGCACACCACATAGGTTAACTCAAAGGAGTAGGAGCCCTGATGGTTGAACATATCGAGGACCGATCCCGAGCCATCGAGGTTGTTTTCAATCAGCAGGACTGTTTTGGTTGGCCGCCTTTTTTTCATCATCCGTACCTGACAACTCGGCTTGCTTTCAGAAGCGCCGCAATCACTTCCTCAGACTGCAAAAGGTCTGAGTAATTTGAGCGGTGCCCGGACATACAGAAAATAGGATGGTTCCAAAGAACCTATAAGATTGTCTGTTCAATATTGCTCAGTCTTGAACGATTTTCAGGATTGTTTCAGGGATTGTCATACGGACCGTCAGAAGATTCGGGGCGCCGTCGATAACGAATTCGGAGGTTTTCTTGAGCCAGCGAGTCGCAAAATATGCACTGACACCCACCTCGCCGCTGTTTCTGAGCCCACAGCTTGTGAAACAGCCGAACGGGAGAGATCCGGGTTGATTCCATTGAGGTTAGGAGGCCTGCTTTTCGCGGCCTTCTGAAACACCTGTCGTACTACCCGAGGCAGGCTGGTGAAGCACGCGATGGATGGTGGTGCCGGACACACTGGTAACCCTTCGCCATCTGGCCGAGGCTCTGTCCTTGAGTTCGGTCCCGCAGGATGCTGCTGCGATCGAGGTCGAGTGGCTGACGCCCGACGGGGCGGCTTTCGAGCTTCGCCCATCTACCCGTGGTATCGCGCCATTCCGCAGCCAGGCGTCGTCAACCTTGCGCAATTTCCGCAGGCTCTTTTGAAATCCAGCACTACGACCGCCGGTTGGCACAACCTGAGCATGGAATGGAAAGAGCGCGTCGCCTGGTTCGCTCCCATCGCCATCACCATTGCCGCCTATGTGTCGATCAAGTACAGATCATCGATCCGAGAACATCCGCAGGTTCGCAAGGCCGTTCTGGTTTTTGTCATCACGGCATTTGCCGCAGCTGGAGTGGCAGGATATTTTGGCGCCATGATCAACAAGCACGCGCCTGTGAACGGCGGTTCCACAATCCATTGGATGGGAGGAAGCCATTGAATCCGTCGCCACAGCAACACGAACCCATCGCCTCCCCGTCGGCGAAACCCTCCCTTCCCAACGGCTCCGCCGCCGCAATTCTATCCGCAGGGGTTGGGTGTTTCGCTCTCAGCGTCTTCGCTGTGGTCGCGGATGCATCCAGGCTTGTAGCAAAATTCTTCACATTCTATCTGCAGACGGGGCCGCTCTCCGGCGTCACCACGACGGCTATTTTGCTGTGGCTGATCATCTGGTTCGTCCTGGCCACGCGCTGGCGGACCAGGGCCGTTGCCATAGCGAAGGTGAATGCAACAGCATTTGCTCTTTTAGCGCTGGGCATCCTGCTGACCTTTCCTCCGTTCTCTGGTACAAGCTGCCGATCTGGGCGCAAAAAAGCTGGGGACATTGGACCACTTACGGCGACTCGGGATATCAGATTGTCCATCAGACGCAATACAACAGCTTTCCCTATGCGGGCTGGCTGCTGCAGCGCGACATCGGCAAGCGGTGGATGCTGGGAGGAGAAGTTTTTTCTCGCGCCGCCGAAGGCTTCGCCACTCCGCAGACACAATCCGCCACCATGGTCGACCTCGGCGGGTTTTACTACTTCAAGAATCCTGGACTGCAATTGCTATTTTGCTATGGGCATTCGGTCGTTGGACAAACGGAGAATTACGCCTACCTCGCCCTCTACCAAACCTGGGGATCGAAGCCCGGCCACGGTCTCAATGGCTTTCTCGGCCGCCATTTCTAATGATTATGAACGGCGGCTCTGTTAGACACCGCCCCCCATCTGATACATCTAGTCTCATGCCTATTCCAAGCGTTACCCGTAGAAATTTCCTGTCTGCCGCCGTGCTCTGCTCCGCCGCGCTGGGGTTGCTTCCGCGCCGTGCGCAAGCGGAAGCCCCGAATGTGTCCGAGCCTGAATCCGACTGGTTCTACAGCCAGAGCGAATGGAACGCGGTGCCCTTCACCGCGCTGCTGC
>JAJZIF010000291.1 GCA_021810735.1 Acidobacteriota bacterium | reverse complement strand
GACACCCTGCAAGGCTGTGCCTCACCTGGCCAGCATCTCAGCCATCTTCAGAAACCACGGGTCGAGCGGCTTGTCCTTGCCTACGATCTCTTCCAGTGGCGTTGTGATGGGCTCGCTTTTGTGGATGCCCACCAGCACGCCGTACCGGCCCGCGACGATCTGCTCTACCGCCTCGACTCCGAGATGGGTGCCGAGGAGGCGGTCCGCGCAGGTGGGAGTAGCTCCGCGCTGCACATAACCAAGCACGGTGGAGCGGAACTCATGACCGGGGATAAGGTTCTTCTCGCTGAAATAACGGCAAAGCCCTTCGGCATTGTACTTGGCGCCTTCGGCGACCACGACGATGACGTGGGGCTTGCCCCGCTCGTAGCATTGCAGAATGTGGACTGCGAGAGCTTCCGGGGTAAATTCCACCTCGGGCAGCACGACCGCCTCGGCTCCGCCCGCGATGCCCGACATCAGGGCAAGGTAGCCGCAGTGGCGTCCCATCACTTCCACCAGAAACGTGCGCTGGAGTGAGGATGCGGTCACTTTCAGGTTATCGATGGCATTTAGCGCGACGTTGAGTGCCGTGTCCACGCCGATGGTGACGTCTGAGCCGCTCAGATCGTTATCGATGGTGGAGGCGATGCCGACCACCGGGAATCCCAGCCTGTGGAGGGCCTCAGAGCCGCGCTGCGAGCCGTTGCCGCCAATCACGATGAGCCCTTCGATTCCCGTGCCCCGCAGGCGATGCATGGCCAGTTCCAGGCCATCGTGAGTCATGAACTCAGGGCTGCGCGAAGTGCCCAGCACGGTGCCGCCGTGCTGGATGATGCCGCCTACGTCGCGCGCACCGAGCCTTCTGAAATCGCCCTCGATGAGCCCGGCATAGCCCCGGCGTACGCCCCACATATTCAGGCCGTGCGACAGTCCAGTGCGCACCACCGCCCGAATCGCCGCATTCATACCCGGAGCATCGCCTCCGCTGGTCAGCACCGCAAGATTCCTCATGGCTCAAGCTCCCGCACAAGAATGGTTCCCTGAAAACAAGGCTGGCGATACCGGCTCAAACGCGTCTGTGGGCCAGCCCTCTGACGCGATGAGAAACCCGGCAGACCGCAGTTGCAGATTACAGGTGTGACCACAGAACCTATGTGCTGCAAATCACATGGAGGAAATTCGGGTAACCCGGTGATGATTTCCCCGAGAAGCATCTCTGCCCAAAGAACAAGGCGGCCGAAACGGCCGCCTTTGGTCTTGCTGGGAACTCATGATACGAGTTGCCCAAAGCACGTCGATTAGTCGTAGTATTCGAGTCCGAGATGGGTGATGAGCTCTTCGCCCTGGATGTGGCGCAGGGTGTTCTTGAGCTTCATCATCTGGATGAACAGATCGTGCTCGGGATAGAGGCCCGGCGCGCTCTGTGGCGACTTGAAGTAGAAGCTGAGCCACTCCTGAATACCGATGTTGCTCAGCTCCGGCGTGCGCTTGGCCAGATCGAGGAAAAGGACCAGGTCCAGCGCCAGCGGGGCTGCCAGGATGGAGTCGCGGCAGAGGAAATCCACCTTGATCTGCATCGGGTAACCGAGCCAGCCGAAGATGTCGATGTTGTCCCAGCCTTCCTTGTTGTCTCCACGCGGCGGGTAATAGTTGATGCGCACCTTGTGGTAGATGTCCTTGTACAGGTCGGGATAGAGCTTCGGCTGCAGAATGTATTCGAGCACGCCCAGCTTGGACTCTTCCTTGGTCTTGAAGGAGTCGGGATCGTCGAGGACTTCGCCGTCACGATTGCCGAGAATATTGGTGGAGTACCAGCCGCTCATGCCCAGCATGCGCGCCTTGAAGGCCGGGGCGAGCACGGTCTTCATGAACGTCTGGCCGGTCTTGAAGTCCTTGCCGCAGATCGGGGCTCCGGTCTGCTTGGAAAGCTCGATCATGCAGGGCAGGTCCACCGTGAGGTTGGGCGCGCCGTTGGCGAACGGGATGCCTTCCTTGAGCGCTGCATAGGCGTAAATCTGCGACGGGGCAATGGCCGGATCGTTTTCGGTGAGCGCCTTCTCGAATGCCTCAATCGAATTGTGGATCGGAGTGGGTTCGAGGAAGATTTCCGTGGAACCGGTCCAGATCATCACGACGCGGTCGCACTTTTCCTTGAATGCCTGAATGTCAGAGCGGACCTGCTGTGCGAGATCGCACTTGCTGCGGCCTGTTTTCACGTGAGTGCCGCTCAGGCGCTTGACGTAGTGCTGGTCGAAGACGGCCGGCATCGGCTCGATGGACTCCAGGAAGGGCCGGATGGTCCGCAGGTGGTCATTGTCGAGCACCTGGGCGTGCCTGGCGGCCTCGTACATGTTCTCAGGGAAGATGTCCCACCCGGTGAAGACCACATCGTCGAGCGAGGCGAGCGGAACGAAATCTTTAATCAGCGGTGTCTTGCCCTCGGTGCGTTTGCCCAGGCGAATCGTACCCATCTGGGTGAGCGAACCAATCGGCTTCGCAAGCCCTTTGCGGACTGCTTCCACCCCTGCAATCAGCGTCGTGGCGACGGCGCCCATGCCGACGACCATGACCCCAAGTTTTCCAGTTGCTGGCTCTATTTTTGATGACATTTCTTTTCTGGCCTGTTCTCTTCCTTCCACAGTCAAACTGCGAATCTTCAGTTTCTGACGTCAGGCGACACTTTGGCAATCCGCCCCGGCTCAATGGCAGATTTGCGCCCCTGAGCGGACCCTATCCTTCAGTGGGGCGCGCCTTTCTGCGCAGATGGGTCCAGGCAAACCAGACAATGGCGGCAAGGACGAGGAATTCGACCCCCAGGTGAAAACGGTGAAAGTCGGCCTTAAAGCGCGGGTCAGTATCCCAGGCGCGTCCCAGGCGAACGCCGACATACGCGAGCACAAAACACCAGGGCCACGAGCCCAGGAAGGTATAGATGTGAAATCGCAGCTGCGGCATGCGGGCAATGCCAGCCGGGAGCGCAATGAAGGTCCGAATCACCGGCAAAAGACGGCCCAAGAAGACGGTGATGCCGCCAAAACGCTGGAAAAATTGATCGGCGTGGTCGAGGTCCTTCATGTCGAGCAGGACGTAGCGGCCATAACGCTCAAGAAACGGCCGACCGCCCCACGCGCCGACCCAGTAGGCTACCGCCGACCCGATATTGCAGCCGAGCGCTCCTACCGTCGCCAGCAGGAAAAGGTTCATCTGCCCCTGCTGCACCAGGTACCCGGCAAACGGCATGATGATTTCGGACGGCAGCGGAATGCAGGCCGACTCAATGGCCATCAGCAGCGCCACACCGCCGTACCCCGTCGACGAAATGACCGAAATGATGAAGTGGGCAAGAACTGCAAGGATTTTTTCACTCATTCGAGATGAAGTATACGGGATGCCGGCCAGCACAGGATTGACCTGCCAGGCGAGCTCCCGTTGCTGACGCCGGCTCCGAGAGACGGATGCGGCTACGGCATAAGAAATTTGGGCGGAAACAGAGCATGCAGAGGATTTCTCTGCGTACAATTCGGCCATGCCCGCCGCAAAGAAAAGCACGAAGCCAGCCAAGAAAGCTACGCCAAAGACAGCCGGGAAAAGGACCAGGGGAAAAACCAGCGCGAAGGCGTCCGCCGGGCCCGCCGCTCAGCGAGCGGCAAAGAAGGCTGTGTCTCAAAAAAGGAATCCACAAAAACCTGTCCGGCAATTGAAGAACGGCTCCAGGCAGGCTGTAGCGCCAAAGCAGGCGACCGGAAATGGTGCAGATACAGCGCCGAAACGCATAGCGGCGCTGCTCGACCGGCTGCAGAAGGCTTATCCCAACGCCGAGTGCGCTCTGTGGCACCGCACCCCATGGGAACTGCTGGTGGCGACCATCCTCTCGGCCCAGTGCACAGACGCGCGCGTGAACATGGTGACGCCGAAGCTGTTCGAGGCTTTCCCTACACCAAAGGCCTTTGCCGATGCGACGCCCGCGGCCATCGAAGAGCATGTGAAGAGCACCGGGTTCTACCGGAACAAGGCAAAGTCGATTCACGGCGCGGCGAAGCGAGTAGTGGAGGTCTACGGTGGGAAGCTGCCCGAAACCATGGATGAATTGCTGACGCTCCCCGGTGCGGCGCGCAAGACGGCCAACGTGGTGCTGGGAGTGGCTTTCAAGAAAGCAGAAGGCGTGGTCGTGGATACGCACGTGCTGAGGATTTCGCAACGGCTTGGACTGACGGAATCGAGCGACCCGAAGAAAGTAGAACAGGACCTGATGCGGATTCTGCCCCGTGACCGCTGGATCCAGTTTTCGCACGAGATCATTCAGCACGGGCGGCAGGTATGCGTGGCGCGCAAGCCGAAATGCGAAAGCTGCACGCTGGAAAATCTGTGCCATGCAAAGGACAAGACCTGGTCGTCGGTGTGAATGAGAAGCGCTCGCCGGAAACCGACTGCCGCACCTGAAGCAAGCTGACTACAGGCCGGCCTCCGGTACGGCCGCGAGCCATATCTGCTGCTTGTCGATGCTGTAACTGATGTAGAGCCTGCCGTGGTATTCATAGGCTCCCGGGTAAGCAGCGCCGCAGGGCTTGCCGTGTGGTCCGCAGACGACCCCGTTGTTGTAGCGTGGCGCTCCCACCCCCTGGCGCACGGCAAATACCTTGCGGAGCGCGCCCGTCCGGCCGTTGAAAACCGCAAGATAGAGCGGATCGCGGGAATCCGTTGCGGTCGGTTCATCGAGAGCATTGCCGATGACGGCGATGTCGCCGTTGGCCAGTTTGGTGATGGTCGCCTCAGAGGGAGAATTCGGAATATCGGTGGGAACCGGCGGCGACCAGGTGGCGCCGAAGTCCTTCGAAATCGACGTGTAGAGGACAAATTGGCCTGTCGTGCCTTCGTCGCGCCAAAGCCGAAAGAGCACGTCTGGATGGCGGGAAAGCTGGATCGTATTCGGTTCAACCAGGGTTGTTCCATCCGCGGCAGTTCCGTAACCCGTCCATGCGGAGGCCGGCTGGCCCGGCGCTGAGCCTCCCCACGTGCCGAAATTATTGGCCAAGGCAAAGATTTGCGGACCGAGCCGCGGATTGTAGGGGTAGCCGGGTGATCCTTTCAGCGGTGCGTAGGCCGCGCGGCTGACGCGAAACGGTCTGCCTATGGTTCCGTTGGGATGCAGAGCCGCCGCGACCAGCGCCTCACCCTGCTCGTTGGTGCAACACCCATATCCATTCGGCTGATCGATGGCTGCGACGATGTACAGCTGGCGGCGATAGGTCACAAATGCACGGGGATAAGAGATGCGGCGTCCGGCAACCTGTTTTCCGTCAAACGGGCTGGGAGGCGCGATCACCACGATTGGGGCGGACCAGGTTGATCCGTTGGTGCTGCTCTTGACTTCGGTGATCATGCCGCTGGAGCCTTCGTGGCGCATGGTTCCGCTATACGCGACCCAGATGCGTCCTTTGCGACTCACCGCAACGCGGGTGTGATGGTGATATTGCAGGCTCTCAAGATCGCTGTAGGAAGGCGTATGCCCGTTCGGGGCATCCACCTCAACATTGACGAGGCCTGGAGCGAGCGGGTAAG
>JAJZIF010000290.1 GCA_021810735.1 Acidobacteriota bacterium | reverse complement strand
TCCTCCCGGCGCCAGAAGAAGGGCCATTTGCGCTTGTCCGCGCCATTGGCGGGCGGGCGGCCGTTGGAGTAGGAATAGCGTTGATATCCGTAATATCCGTAATAGCGCTGAGAGGCGGCATCGACGGCGTTGATGACTGTGCCGCCGAGGCGGGTTCCAGAGCGCAGCATAAGATCGCGCGCGCGGCGCACGGAATGCTTGCTGGCGCGGCCGTAGCGGACCACCAGCAATACCGCATCGGCGAAGGGCGCGAGAATCAGCCCGTCGGTGATGGTCAGGATGGGGGGCGAATCGATGACAATGTGCGTGAATCGTTTCTTCGCTTCCTCCAGCATGCCGATCATTCGATTGGACGAGATCAGTTCTGTTGGAAACGGCGGGATGGGTCCGCTGGGAAGCAGGAAAAGGTTCGGCGCGTCCGGGACGGTCTGAAGCGTTTCCTCGAGGGTGGTTGTACCCGACAGCAGCGTGGAGAGCCCGACACGGCTGGAGATTCCGAAGCGGCTGTGAATGGTGGGGCGGCGCAGATCGGCATCGATGAGCAGGACCGTGGCTTCTCTGAATGCGAGGACCGCCGCGAGGTTGCTGGCAATGGTGCTCTTGCCCTCTGCGGGCGTGGAACTGGTGATGAGAATGGTCTGGGGCGGTTGACCGACGCCGGAAAGCAAGAGAGACGTGCGAAGCGATCGGAAGGCTTCGGCAAACTGGGAATTGGGCTCGCCAAGAACATCGACATTTCTTTGGGCCGTGGAGCGGGTGTCTTCCGAGAGACCGCGCGGAAGGATTTTCCGGGCACGCGGGATTACGGCGAGCGACGGCAATTCCGAGATGGTCTCGATATCGTGAACGCTGCGCAGGCTGGTGTCCAGACTGTCGAAGAAGAATGCCAGGGCGACACCGCCGAACAAGCCGAACATCAGTCCGATCAATGCCCGGGAACTGCGGCGCATGCCACTTGGGAGTAGAGGTTTGCGAGCAAAATCGACGACATCGATTTCGCTGGATTCCAGACCAGCCTCGATGCCGGCTTCGCGCAGCCGTCGCAGCAAGTCATCGTAGAGAGTGCGGTTGGAGTCGAATTCGCGCTGCAAGAGCACGAACTGGATCATGTCATCGCGTTTTTGATAATCCTTGGCTTCCTCTTCCTGCAGCACCTGCAGCGTCATGTCCTCATTGACGGAGGCGGCGCGAAAGGCGTTGTTCGACTGCGCCAGCACGCGCGTCTGCTCCTTGTCGATGGCCTTCTGGTTTTGCAGCATTTCCGCTTTGAGTTGTTTGACGGCGGGATAATTGGGTCCAAATTGAGAGATGAGTTGCGCGTACTGAGCTTCGAGCGTGGCTTGACCGTTGCGCAGGGTCGCCAGCAAGGTTCCTGCCCCGGTACCGAGCACCTCTGGGCTGCCGTCGAGCAGATCCGGGCTCATGGAGGTCAACATGCGATAGCGCGCTTCCGAGACAATGCGAGCGATTTTCGCATCGGCCGCCGCCTTCGACAGGTCGTCGAGCGTGTCCAGGTTCAAGTTATGCGCCTGATCGCCGAAGCCGAGCACTCCCAGCTTTCTTTGCAGTTCGGCGAGTTTTTCCTGCTCGTTTTCTACCTGCTGTTTCAGGTCATCCAGTTGCGTGGACAGCCACTGGGAAACGCGCTGCGTCGCGGCGTAGCGGGTCTGAAAGCTGCGCTCGATGTAGTCGTTGATGAGGGTATTGACGACGCGGGCGGACAGTTCCGGCGACAGGCTGGTGAAATTGATCGCGATCAACTCCGTCTTGGGAATGCGGCCGATGGAGAGGCCGCCACGGAGGAAGCCGATCATCCAGTCCTGGATCGCGGGATCGTTGGGATCGACATGGGTCACGGTGGCTTTGGGACCGAGGAACGCCGGATTGTCTTCGAGCTTCAGCTCTTTGGCAACTTTGAGCAGAAGCGAGTCGCTCTGCAGGATGGCGGCTTCGGTTTCCAGGCGCGTTCCTAGATCCTGCGGGCCGGAAGACCCACTTCCTATGCGGTACTCATTGGAGGAGCCCGGTCGTACCTGGATGGTTCCTCCGGCGATGTAGGTTTTCGGGGTGGTGACGGCGCGAATGACGCCAAAAACAGTACCGATGAAGACGCAGGCCATGACGATCCACTTCCGCTTGCGCAGAGTGAGAAGGTTTTCCGCCAGGGCGTTTCCTTCCTCGTTGGTCACCCAGCCGCCGCCGGTCTGGAAGGATCGAGGCTTAAACTCTTCTCGACGCGCTGCGTTGTCTTCGATTGGACTCATGCGAGGAAGGACCGCTCATTCATTCTTGCGTCAGGTTGCTGTAGGGAGATGGTTCTGGAACCTCTATGTTGGGACGTGCTTCGCGAAGGTTTGATGCGGCGGCTCCGCCCGGCAGTTGCGTGGGACACGGCCATGATCGCCGCGCTCATGATCTTCCGGTCACCCCACGTACTCGAATTGCCATCATGACTGCGCTCCGCCGCCTTCTCAGGAATGCAATCCCGGCATGGATCGAACTTGGCGCCGCCGGACAGGGAGCGAATTCCGCGCAAGCGTTTTGGCAATGCGTACCCTGAGGGTAGGTGGAAGCTGTGTCGCACGTCAATCCTCCAGGAGTGCGCCCAAAATAGGAAGCTTTGTAGGAAAAGGATACAAGATATCCAGGATAAAGATAGAACAACTATTCCATGGGTTGCCTGCGGGAAAACAGGAGAAATCGAGGCCCTTCGAGGATTGGCTGACTGTCGCTGGCCGCACGGGCGGGTTGTGCAGGCGGGACTTGCGCCGGAAGCCGTGACCGCGCCGCTGGTATGATCGTGCAATATTGGGCCGAGAAAGACTTTTGCGGGGTGGAAGTCAAAGAATGGATTTGAGTCGTCCCATTGTCGTTGTGGGCTCAGGATATGTCGGCCTGGTGGCCGCGCTGTGTTTTGCCGAGATGGGATACCGCGTGCTGTGCGTGGACAGCGATCCGGTGAAAATGGCGGCGCTGCAGGCGGGCCGCGCGACGATTCACGAGCAGTTTTTACCGGAATTGCTGGCCCGCCACGGGAACCGCAACGTGATCTTCACCACCGAGCTGGGAGCGGCGGCGCGGCAGGCCGAGCTGATCTTTATTGCCGTGGGCACGCCGCAGGCGCGGGGCGGCAAGGCGAACCTCTCTTACATTGAGTCCGCAGTGAGGGAAATCGCCAAGAATATCGACCATTACACGGTCATCGTGGAAAAGAGTACGGTCCCGGTGTACACGAATGAGTGGATCGAGGGCTTGATTGGACGCTGCGGAGTTTCGCGCGATACGTTCGACGTGGTATCCAATCCGGAATTCCTGCGCGAAGGCAGCGCGGCGACGGATTTTCTCCATCCCGACAGGATTGTGATCGGATGCAACAACGATCGCTCGGCGGCGCTGGTCGAAGAAGTGTACCGGCCGCTTACGTCCGGGGCGTACTACGAGAAGCCGGACAGAATTCCCGGACAACGCTTTCCCGCCAAGCCGCCCGTGCTGCTGCGGACCTCTCCGCAAAGCGCGGAGTTGATCAAGCACGCGTCGAATGCGTTTCTGGCGATGAAGGTTTCCTTCATCAACGCGATTGCCAATCTTTGCGAAATTGTGGGCGCCAATATTACCGAGGTGGCGCCGGGCATCGGCATGGACCAGCGGATCGGCACGCAGTTTCTGCATCCTGGCATTGGGTATGGAGGTTCCTGTTTTCCCAAGGACCTGACGGCGTTTCGTTCGATGGCGACGGAGTACGGGATCGATTTCAGCCTGCTGGGGGCCATCGAGCGGATCAATGAGTTGCAGCCGCTGCGGTTTCTGGAGAAAGTGCGGGGAGCTTTAGGGGGAATCGAAGGCAAACATCTGGCTGTGCTGGGATTGGCGTACAAAGGCGGGACCGACGATGTGCGTGAATCTCCCGCAATGCGCATGGTGCAGTTGATTCTGGCGGAGGGAGGCACGATCGCGGCCTACGATCCGGCAGCCATGGAACGCGCGCGGGAGGTGCAACGGCCCAGCGCCACGATGCGCTACGCGATAAGCGAACTGGACGCGGCCAGGGATGCGGATGCGCTGCTGGTGCTGACCGACTGGCCACAGTTCGTTTCGCTGGACCTGGAACTTTTGTCGAGAACGCTGCGCGAGCCGCTCTTGATCGATGGCCGGAACCTGTTCTCACCCGAGGATGTCGTCCGGCAGGGATTGAGGTATCTGAGCATTGGACGCCCTGGAGCGGCGGCGAGAGACGGCGAGGGGCAGGCAGAGCAGCCGGAACCGGCGGCAGCGGATGCCGGGGTTGGCTTCGTGGAGCGAGGCGGCCGGAAGGGGGGCAAAGTCGCGCCGTATCTGGTTGCGGCTGCGCCGCGCAGGAAGAAGAAGATGCGGGTGCTGCTGACGGGCGCCGCCGGCTTCCTCGGCTCCCATCTGACGGATCGATTGCTGGCGGACGGCCATCATGTGGTGGGCGTCGATAATCTGTGTACCGGGCATTACCGCAATCTGGCGTATTGGAGCAAAGAGCCGCGTTTTGAACTGATCGAGCACGACATCTGCGAGTTCTTCGATCCCGGTCCGGTCGATTACATCTTCAACTTCGCTTGTCCGGCCAGCCCGCCCCAGTACATGCGGCTTGGCATCGAGACGCTGCGCGTCGGATCGCAGGGGACGATCAACATCCTGGAGTTGGCGCGCAAGTATCGGGCAAAAGTGCTGCATGCGTCCACTTCCGAGTGCTACGGAACGCCGGAAATCCATCCCCAGCCGGAAACGTATTGGGGCCATGTCAATCCGGTGGGGCCGCGGTCGGTGTACGACGAGGCCAAGCGGTTCGGCGAGGCGGCGGTGATGGCGTATCGCGCGCATTTCAATGTCGATGGGCGGCTGGTCCGGATCTTCAATACCTATGGGCCGCGCATGCATCCCGACGATGGGCGCGTGATTTCGAATTTCGTGATGCAGGCGCTGCGCGGAGAGGATGTGACGGTTTACGGAGACGGCTCGCACACGCGCAGCTTCTGCTACGTGACCGACCTGATCGAAGGGATCGTTCGACTCTCACGCATCGAGGAAGCGCTGCCGGTGAATCTGGGCAATCCGGCTGAGAATACGGTACTCGACTGCGCTCGGCGCATCATCGCGCTGACGGGGTCGGCCAGCAGGATTCGGTTTGAGCCGCTGCCGCAGGACGATCCTCCGCGCCGCCGCCCCGACATTACGAAAGCGCGGCAATTGCTGGGGTGGGAGCCGGGTATCTCGCTCGACCAGGGGCTGAGCGAGACGATCGCGTATTTCCGGGCGTTGCCGGCAGGCATGATCGTGGCGGGGTAAGGCATTTTCGCCGTTACCGTGACGCGGGCATGGCTCTATGCCACCCTGGCTGCGCCTGAGTCTGAAGTTCATTCAACAATTCGATTCATGGAAGTGATTCGAACAGCAGCACTCAGGGGCTAAAGCCCATCTGTTTTGCGCCATGTACGGCACGACTTAAGTCGTGCCCCGATACAAGGCCGAAAATCATTCCGACTGAAGCGCGCCCCGATACAAGGCCGAGAATCAT
>JAJZIF010000289.1 GCA_021810735.1 Acidobacteriota bacterium | reverse complement strand
GAAGTGGAGACGCTGCCGGGTTATTCTCCCGACCTGAATCCGGTAGAGGACTTATGGGGCAACATCAAAGGTCAGGAACTGGCCAACCGCTGTGTTGCTGGACTTGGCGAGGCCGAAGACGGCGTGTGCAGCGGCATGGCCCGAGTGCGCCAATCCCAGCTGGGGTTTTCTTTCCTGCACCACGCCGGGCTCTATTTTTGACCCATCGTGTCACCCTATTATGCGAGACTCAGTAGAATCCTGCTACACCTGCAACAAGATTGACTGCGGTCACTTGTGTTCCGCAGTCATGCGATCCAGCGCCAGGTTCAGTTCCAGTACATTCACGCGAGGCTCGCCCAGAAATCCAAATTGTCTCGGCTCAATGTGTACCTGCAGGAGATGCTCTACCTGATCCTGGGGCAGGCCACGAACGTGCGCAATCTCGGCAACCTGGTATTCGGCCGCGGCCACGGTAATGTCCGGATCCAATCCTGAACCGGAGGTCGTGACCAGATCGATCGGGACATCTGTCTGAGCGTTCTCATAATTGGCCTCGCGGACGCGCCAAGCCTGCACGCTCTGCGCCACGCGCGCAATCAGACTCGCGTTCGTTGGGCCAAGATTCGAACCGGAAGAGTTGGCTGCGTCATATCCGGTACCAGCGGCGGAAGGGCGGCTGTTAAAGTAGCCCGGGCCAGTGAACGACTGCCCTATCAGTTTGGAACCGATCAGGACACCATCTTTCGTGATCAGTTGACCGTCGGCCTTCGCCGGCATCAAAACGTGTGCCAGAGCTGTCATTCCAAGCGGATAGCCGAGTCCGAGAAGAACCGTCGTTACAAGAGTAAATAGACAAGCTGTGATCAGTTGTTTCCGCATATGGGTTCCTCAAATCAGGTGCATGGCCGTAATCGCCATGTCAATGAGCTTGATGCCAACAAAAGGAAGAATAATTCCTCCCAGGCCGTAGATCACCAGGTTGTTCCGCAGTAGGATTTCCGCGCTCATCGGCTTGTACTTCACGCCTCGCAACGCCAGCGGAATCAGCGCGACAATAATTAGCGCATTGAAGATGACCGCGGACAAGATGGCAGACTGCGGTGTGCGCAGATGCATGATGTTCAAAGCGCTCAACACGGGGAAAGTTGCCGCAAACATCGCCGGAATGATCGCAAAGTATTTGGCGACATCGTTAGCGATGGAGAAGGTGGTCAGCGCTCCGCGTGTCATCAAAAGCTGCTTGCCGATTTCGACAATCTCGATCAATTTGGTGGGGTTGGAATCCAAGTCGACCATGTTCCCGGCTTCCTTGGCCGCCTGGGTGCCCGTATTCATTGCGACGCCGACATCGGCTTGTGCGAGTGCAGGCGCGTCGTTGGTTCCGTCGCCCGTCATCGCAACCAGTTTGCCTTCGCTTTGTTCTCGCCGGATCAGATCCATCTTATCTTTCGGCTTCGCCTCGGCCAGAAAATCGTCCACGCCGGCTTCGCGAGCGATGGCCGCCGCAGTCAGTGGATTGTCCCCCGTAATCATGATGGTGCGAATGCCCATGGCACGCAGTTGCGCGAAGCGTTCGCGAATGCCGCCTTTCACAATGTCCTTCAGATGGATCGTTCCCAGCGCGCAATTGTTTTCCGCAACCACCAGCGGCGTGCCTCCGCTGCGCGCAATCCCTTCGACATCCGCTCTCACCTCATCGGCCATCGTGCCGCCGGATTCCTTGATGAATTTTGCAATCGAATCGGCTGCTCCTTTGCGGATAAGACGGCCGTCCACATTGACGCCGGACATCCGCGTTGTCGCGCTGAAAGGAACAAACTCCGCGTGTATGGTTGTCAGATCGCGCCCGCGCAGACCATACGTTTCCTTGGCGAGCACGACGATGGAGCGGCCTTCTGGAGTCTCGTCCGCAAGCGAAGAAAGCTGTGCGGCATCGGCAAGCTGGTCCTTGGTCACTCCCGGCGCCGGTAGAAATTCCGTGGCCTGCCGGTTGCCAAATGTGATCGTCCCGGTCTTATCCAGCAGGAGCGTATTCACATCGCCGGCAGCTTCCACCGCGCGGCCAGACATCGCCAATACGTTGTGCTGCACCAATCGATCCATGCCGGCTATCCCGATGGCGGAAAGCAACCCGCCAATCGTCGTCGGAATCAGGCAAACCAGCAGTGATACCAGCACGAAGACCGTTTGCGGCGAGTGCGAATAGATGGCGATGGGCTGTAGCGTGACCACGGCCAGCAAGAAAATGATGGTCAGCCCAGCCAGCAGGATGTTCAGCGCAATTTCGTTGGGGGTCTTCTGCCGTTCGGCGCCTTCGACTAAAGCAATCATCTTATCGATGAAAGTCTCGCCGGGGTTGGATGTAATCCGAATTTTAATTTGGTCCGACAGTACCCGCGTGCCTCCTGTGACCGCCGAGCGGTCGCCGCCGGATTCTCGGATCACGGGAGCGGATTCGCCGGTGATGGCGGACTCGTCGACCGATGCCACCCCATCGATGATCTCTCCGTCGCCCGGAATCATTTCGCCCGCGGATACGACGACAATGTCACCGGAGCAGAGTTTCGAACTGGGGACCTGCTCCACGACACCTTTTTCATTGAGGCGGTTCGCCATCGTTTCCGACTTGGCTCGGCGCAGTGCATCCGCTTGCGCTTTGCCGCGCCCTTCCGCCATTGCCTCGGCGAAGTTTGCGAATAGCACCGTGAACCACAGCCACAGTGTGATCTGAAGATCAAAAATCCAGGGGGACCCATGTGCCCACAGGTTCTCCACCAGCAGCACAGATGTAATGACGCTGCCAATTTCGACAACGAACATCACCGGGTTCCGCATCATGTTTATGGGGTTTAGCTTGGACAGAGAATCGACCAGCGCGCGCGTGGCAATTTGCGCGTCCCAGATCGATCTTTGATGGGTGTTTTTTGTTTTTGCCATGTTGCTTTCTCCGAACGATGCTTGCCCTAGAAGGTTTTTCCTGCATACAGCAGAAGATGTTCAAGAATTGGACCCAGAGTGAGTGCGGGAAAAAAGGTCAGCGCACCCACAATCACAATCACTCCCACCAGGAGAATCGTGAATAACGGTGTCGTTACCGGAAAAGTCCCCGAGGATGCCGGAACGATTTTTTTCCTGGCCAGGTTGCCGGCCACCGCCAACATGGGCACGATCATCAGAAAGCGCCCGCTCAACATCACGAACGCCAGGGTCAGATTGTAATAATTCGTGTTTGCGTTCAACCCCGCAAAGGCCGACCCATTATTGCCGGCCGCCGAGGTGAAGGCATACAGAATCTCCGAAAGTCCATGCGGGCCTGTGTTTGCCAGGCTGCTGAGTCCCAGGTGCGGCAACAAGACGGTCACTCCGGTGAAGCACAAGATCAACAGCGGGAAGATGAGGATGTACAGCATGGCCATCTTCACGTCGTACGCTTCGATCTTCTTGCCGAGATACTCCGGCGTTCGACCGACCATCAGTCCGGCGATGAAGACGGAAAGAACGACCATGATCAACATGCCGTAGAGTCCCGAGCCGACACCGCCAAAAATAACTTCTCCCAGCATGATGTTGACCAGCGGAACCATCCCTCCGAGCGGAGTAAACGAGTCGTGCATTCCGTTGACCGCGCCGCAACTGGCGTCGGTGGTCACGGTGGCAAACAGCGCGGAGTTGGCAATCCCGAAGCGGACATCCTTGCCTTCCATGTTGCCGCCTGCCTGAGTTGCCGACACCTGCTGCGCCGCTCCATGCATCAGGGGATTGCCGCGCGCCTCCGCCCAATATACCGCGGTCACGCCAACAAAGAACAAGACTCCCATGGCTGCGAAGACTGCCCAGCCGTGGCGTGGAGAGCCGGTCATGCGGCCGAGAGTGACCGTGAGTCCGGCTGGAATCGCAAAGATGGCGAGCATCTCAAGCAGGTTGGAAAACGGGGTGGGGTTCTCAAACGGATGCGCGCTGTTGGTGTTGAAGAAGCCACCGCCATTCGTCCCCAGCATTTTGATGGCTTCCTGCGAAGCGACCGGTCCCTGCGCGATGGTCTGCGTGGCGATGGTTTGCGTGGCGGACTTGCCCGTGCTGTCAGTCGTGACTGTCTTTTGCGGCTCCAATAGCTGGGTCGTGTCGTACGAGCGCAGATTTTGCACCACCCCTTGCGAAACGAGGGCCAATGCGAGAATGATGGAGACTGGCAGCAACACCCACAGAATGGCGCGCGTAGCATCGACCCAGAAATTCCCCAGTGTGTTCTGCTCTCGGCGGCTGATGCCCCGGACAAACGCAATGGCCAGCGCGATGCCAACGGCTGCGGAAGTAAAGTTGTGGTACGCGAGACCGGCCATCTGCGTGAAATAGCTCATGGTCGCTTCAGGCACGTAGGACTGCCAGTTGGTATTGGCGGTAAAGGACGCTGCCGTGTTGAGCGCGAGAACTGCGGGAACACCGGGCCAATGCTGCGGATTCAACGGAAGCCACTGCTGGACGCGCTCGATCAGATACAAGACCAGCATGGAAACGACGCTGAATAGCAGCATCGCGATTCCGTACTCGGTCCAGCGCATCTCCTTGTCCGCGTCGATGCCGGTTAATTTGTAAAGAACTCGTTCGACTGGGACCAGCAATGGATCGAGAAATGTTTTGCGGCGCTCAAAGACATTTGCCATGTAGATGCCGAGCGGTCGCGCGATCAACACGATCAGCAGAAAATAGAAGCCAATCTGAAACCATCCATTTGCAGTCATGGTTAGAATTTCTCCGGGCGCAACAGGGCAAATACCAGATAGACCAGTAAAATTGCCGAGACGAGAAGTAGAACTGTGGTTTCGATATGCATGCGATTACCTCAAACGCTCGCAACCGAGCGTATATCCGATTGCCAATGCGAAAAACGAAATCGTTCCCAGTACCATCCAGATATCCAACATTGTGTCTCTCCTATTGCCAGCGCAACGTCAGAACATAAATCCTGTTTCAACCACGCTTCGTGTCTGATTGGAGTTTGAATTTTGCGGGCCGAATGCGTCGCCAGACGTGTAGTTTACAGCTTGCGTAACAGAAAACTCCCCGCGCGCGAAGAATGCTTTCTTTTGATATGTTGGCGTCAGGGTGAGCGACCACGCCTGGCTGCCTGGACCGTATAACAGGTTGACAGCTCCGTTATGGGTGTTGCCTGTGCTGGAGATGTACTCCACGCGTCCAGCCATCGTCAGATCGGGCGCGACGTTATAGCTACCCAGCACCGCTTCGCCCTGCGTTGCTGTCGCCCGACGCACGCCAATTTTCACATCCAATGGAACGTCAGTGTATTGGAAATAGGGTTGGACCATCCACCGCTTGGCCGTATGAGTGTAGATGATGTCATAGATGTCGCTGTTGTTTTGATACAGCGGCGTGGCAACACTCGAATAAGCGGTGCGCCCGAGGTTCCCGCCAGCCACGACCTCCAGGCTGTTGGCTGCATTCGGCGCGTATGTCAATTCACCGGTAAGCCAGTTATAGCGGTTGGAATAGAAGCCATCGTTCCATGCCAGTGACCCGCTGAGCTTGCCCTTCGCGTAATTTGCCTGCATTCCGCGGTTGACATCGTTTTCCTGGTTCC
>JAJZIF010000288.1 GCA_021810735.1 Acidobacteriota bacterium | reverse complement strand
TGCAGCTGTTTTGTGATGTAACGAGGCCATGCCAGAGCAGACCGTTTCCGCGCCCACACCGAACCGGGTACGCATTGTCGTCGCATCCACCGTGATGCTGACGTTCATTTCCTTTTGGAGCGCGGCAGCAATTGTTCTGAATGACCTGGCGTCTTCCGCGTTTTATGCTGTCGGGATCGCTGAACAGGATTTTGGCAAATCGGCGCCTTGGATCGTACTTGGCGTCATGCTGTTTTCGTTCGCTGTGCGCGCCGTTTACGTGGAAAGCTGTTCGATGTTCACGCGCGGCGGCGTCTACCGGATCGTGAAAGAGGGTCTCGGCGGCACCTTCGCCAAGGTCAGCGTATCCGCGCTGATGTTCGACTACATCCTGACAGGCCCGGTCTCGGGAGTATCAGCCGGTCAATACATCGTCGGCCTGCTCAACGAACTCTTGCGTCTCTGCGCCGAGCATCAGCTTCTTGGAGGCTCGCTTCTGTCTAGTCCCGGCGTGGCCGTGCAGTTGCCAGTCAATTCCACCGCTGCCTTTCTCGCTGTCATCGTCACTGTCTACTACTGGTGGCTGAACGTCAAAGGAATTGAAGCGTCGAGCAAGCGCGCCGTCGACGTCATGAAAGTCACCACCGTGATGGTACTCATCATGATGGTGTGGGGCATCTTCTCGATCCTCTATAAGGGAGCACATCTCCCGCCCCTGCCCATACCTTCGAATTTCAACTTTACGCCCAGCTCATTTGGCTTCCTGGAACACACCAGCCTGGCGAAGACATTTGGACTATTCGGCGTTCTGATGGCCTTTGGCCATACCGTGCTGGCCATGAGCGGCGAGGAAACTCTCGCCCAGGTCAACCGCGAGATCCAGCATCCCAAGCTCAAGAACCTGAAGCGCGCCGCCATCGTCATTGCCATCTATAGCCTGATCTTCACCGGCGGAGCCTCTCTGCTTGCCGTCATGTTGATTCCCGATCGCGTCCGTGTGCCTATCTACGGCGACAATGTGATCGCTGGGATTGCGATGTACATGGTGGGACCACTCGCGCTTCGCGTTGCCTTCCGTATCTTCGTCGTGGTTGTGGGTTTTCTTATCCTCGCGGGCGCCATCAATACGTCCATCATCGGCTCGACCGGTGTGCTGATGCGGGTGGCCGAAGATGGCGTGCTGCATGACTGGTTCCGCAAGCCACAACGGAAATTCGGCACTCCTACCCGCATCATCAATCTTGTGACCGTGCTGCAACTTGCGACGATCATACTGAGCCGCGGCAACATCATTGTGATTGGTGAAGCCTATGCATTCGGCGTTATCTGGAGTTTTACGTTCAATGGGTTGGCAATGCTCGTACTGCGCTATCGCTACCGCGGCGTGCGAGGCTGGAAAGTACCTATCAATCTGCGGATTGGAAACACTGAACTGCCCATCGGCTTATTCTCCGTCTTTCTGGTCCTTTTCAGCACCGCAATCGTCAACCTGCTTACCAAGGAGGTGGCGACCGTCAGCGGCATTGCCTTTGCCGCCACTTTCTATATCATCTTTACCCTCTCCGAGAAGGACAATGCCCGCCGGCACGCCGCTACCGCGCGGGAGATGAAAGAACACTTTCAACTGGAAAATGACGACACCGTCAGCCGCGAGAATCTGCGAATCCGCCCCGGCTGCATTGTTGTCACAATGAGGGATATCCGAGCCGCAAAAGCGCTCCGCTGGGCCCTTGCGCACAGCTCCGAAGAGAGCCAGGACGTAGTTTTACTCACGGTCCGTTTGATGGGAGCCGGCGGTCCGGAATATATTGACGCTTCGCAGTTGGCCTTTACTGAACATGAGCAGATGATCTTTACCCAGGCAGTCGCGGTTGCGGAAAGCTTCGGACGCCATATCTCATTGCTGGTAGTTCCCGCCGGCGACCCTTTTGCGGCGATCGCGCAAACGGCAAATTCCCTGGAAGCGGCAACAGTTGTCGCCGGCCTTTCAACCCGCATGACGGCCGAAGAACAGGCCTTCTATTCCGGCAAAGCATGGGAAGCCCTGCCGGAACCCAAGCGGCAATTCACTTTCTATGTAATTATGCCGGATGGTTCAGCGAAGTTTTTCCATATAGGACCTCATGCGCCCGCCCTGCAACCGCAGGACGTAGAGTTAGTCCATCAGTTATGGCTGAAGTTTCGCGGTGACGCTTCCATGCACGAATTGCATCACAGTGACATTGTCACGTATGCGCTCGGCCGTCTCGCCATGGAGTACAAATTAAACCAGCAGGAAATAATCCAGGGTTTGCACCGATCCCTGGGAGACGGCAGTCAGTCGCAGTACAGTCAGATTGTTCCAGGGGAACAAGACCACGCGCCGATCCTGATACCCGCCATAGATACCCACGTTGGTACAACTGGATCTCAGGAAAAGACCGACTCTCCAGACAAGAGTCGCTGATGCCTCTACCCAGGAAACTAACCTGTAGACTATTCTTTCACGAAATACCACTTTTCTTAGCGTCCGCGTATTTGGAGAATGTTATAGTGTAATTTACTTCCGCGAACTAGATGGCGGATTCGCAGGAGTAACATTGATCAAGATTGGATCGAACATTGGAGGGATTGTGGATTTTAATAGACTCGTACATGAAATTGATTCAGAGATTTCACGACTGCAACAAGCTCGTGCGCTATTGACAGGAAAACCAACGACGCGAGGCCCGGGGCGTCCCAAGGCTGCAACGGTAACTCACGTGGCTGCCGTGGCTGCACCCAAGAAATCCGCAAAACGGAAGCGCCGCCTATCTCCTGAGGGACGCAAACGAATTGCCGATGCGATGCGGAAACGCTGGGCAGAGCGCAGGAAGCAGCAAGGAACGAAATAAGTCACAATGAATGCTCGAGAAACCAAGGCGGCGCAACGAGCCGCCTTGCGAGTATTTGTGTTGTAATCTTATAGCGTCGCCGCTTAGCGCTAGTCCTACCGCAAAATTCCGCCTGGCTGCAAATCGACTACTTCGATTTCCTTTCCCTGCAGGTGATGCCGCAATTCCTCCGGCCTTCCAGTCAGTTGCGGAAATGTTCCATAATGCATGGGAATTACTTCTCTCGCACCCACATACTCCGCTGCAAGCGCGGCTGCCCTGGGCCCCATCGTAAAGTGGTCGCCAATGGGCAGACAGGCCACCTCGGGCGCATATAGCTCCCGCAAAAGTTTCATGTCGCTGAACAGCGCAGTATCTCCGGAGTGATAGAGCACGGGTTCACCCTCGATTTGCAATACATACCCTGCGGCAACTCCGGCATAAATCACGGCTCCTTTGCCCTCTATGCTCGATGAGTGTTTGGCCTCCACCATGCAGATGTTGACGTCGTGAAAACGGTATGAGCCTCCAAGATTCATCCCTACGGTCTTCTTCACCCCTTGCGATGCCAGCCAGCCTGTCAGTTCATAGATTCCAACGAAGGTCGGGTGATACCGTTGATCCATGGACAACGCGTCTCCAATATGGTCGCCATGGCCATGGGTGCAAAGTACAAGATCTATTTTCCCGGGAGCTTTCCATCCCTTGGGACACGAAGGATTCGACTCGATCCAAGGATCGATCAAGATCGATGTGCCTTGAGCAGTTTCAAGAAAGAAGGTGGCATGACCTAACCACTGCAATGTCATCCCATGAAAATGCGGCATGGCTTTGTTCTCCTTAACAGTTTGAATTTGAAACAAACTTCTTTCTAATCGGATGCAGCGTTCAGTGCAAGGCTGCATGTCAAAATTCCGCTCGAAAGGCGAACTTCTTCCTTTGACCGTGACTGCCAGCACCCATTACCCTCCCGGCCCCAGTACCTGGAACCGAATGCGCAACCCTGGATTGCTGCGCCTGAGCACGCTTGAGTTTCTCCAGAGAAATGCCCAAGTCTATGGAGACCTCGTCCACTACAAAGCTTTCGGACGCCATGTCTTTCAGTTCAATCGTCCCGACATGGTGCAGGAAGTCTTGGTCCGCGACGCGGCCATGCAGCACCGCGGCATCGTGATGCAGCGCGCGAAATTTGTGCTGGGAGAAGGGCTGCTGACCAGCGAAGAGCCCGCCCATATGCGCCAGCGAAAATTGGTCCAGCCTGCATTTCATCGCCAGAGAATCGCGGCTTATGCAGAAACTATGCTTCAGTTTGCCGACGAGATGACAACACGATGGCCGAGCGAGGCCACCTTCGATATCCATCGCTCCATGCTTGAGCTGACCTTGCGCATTACGGGAAAATGTCTGTTCGATAGCGATGTGGAATCGGAAGTCAAAACCATCTCCGATTCCGTAACTGCCTTTATGGGATTTCTTCCGCTGGCATTCTTGCCATTTCCTCACCTGCTGCTGAAAATTCCCTTCGGCTTTCTAGGTCGTATCCAGAAATCCCAGAAGAAACTGGATGCTCTTATCTATGCGATGATCGCCGATCGCAGAAGATCCGGACGTGACCATGGCGATCTGCTATCCATGTTTCTGGCCAGCCAGGATGCGGAAGGTGGAACCGGCGGGATGACTGACCGGCAGATACGAGACGAGTGCCTTACACTGCTTCTGGCAGGGCATGAAACGACGGCGAATGGGTTGAGCTTTATTTTCTATCTCATGGCTCAACATGCGGATGCGCAGGAGCGTGTCTTTGCCGAAGTGTCTGAGGTCCTCCGAGGCACTGCATCGCGCCGGCAACAAAGCGCTGCGGAAATTTATGAACGTCTTCCATACACCCAGCGGGTCGTCGCGGAGGCCCTGCGGATCTATCCGCCGGTATGGGTCACAGCACGCTCTGCGGCCGTTTCCTATACCTATCGTGGCCTGGCGATTCCTGCTGGATCCTTGCTGCTGGTCCCGCAAATTGCCATTCACCGCGACTCCCGCTGGTTTCCGGAACCCATGCGCTTCGACCCCGATCGTTTTCTACCCAGAGCTGTCACGGAACGCCCTCGCAACGCCTACTTCCCTTTCGGCGCCGGTTCGCGAATTTGCATTGGAGAAAACTTTGCCTGGATGGAGGCCGTGCTGGTGCTTGCCAGTGTGGTCCGCAATTGGCGGCTGGGGTTTCCCGGTTCGGCTCCGAAGGAACTTCCATTGAGCGCCCAAATTTCTCTACGGCCTCGCGATGGCGTCGTTGTCTCGACCAAAAGAAGGTGATGGATCGCGCGGGATATTTCCCTTGAACGAGAAAACTGCTCAGTCTGACCCAAACCGCGCCGGACTGAAGGCATCCAGCGACACGTCGGGGGCCTCTCCCAGCATCGCCTGCGCCATCACGCGCGCGGTCACGGGGGCCAGCAGAATCCCGTCCCGGTAATGTCCAGTGGCGTGCCAGCAGTTCTCCAATTTCGCCGCGCCCAGGATGGGTAAATCGTCTGGCGTGCCCGGACGCAGTCCGGCCCATGCGTCCAGCGGCGAGGGAAGACTGGCTTCCGGCAGCAGACGAAGCGCCGCATCGATCACCGGGCGGATAAGCGAGGATTCGACTGTCTCATCAAAACCGGCGTGTTCCAACGTGGCGCCAATGGTCACGCGGCCATCGCCGCGGGGCACCAGATACACTCCCGCCGTGCGTACCACGCAACGCAACAGTTCCGGCGCGCACCGCAGATTG
>JAJZIF010000287.1 GCA_021810735.1 Acidobacteriota bacterium | reverse complement strand
CTCATGCAGGCACTGGCTGGACAGCTTGACTTTCGCGAATACGTCAACTCGTTGTGCGCCGTCGATGTGGAAGCTGTATTTAGCCGGACAGATATCCTACCCGGAATAGCCGAGCTGTGCCTCTTGCCTTACCTGATGATCAAGCGGGGATTTTAGAAATTACTGGGAAGCGAATGCTACGCCCCAGTCAGGCACAGAGCAAACGGAACCTTCTGCGTTTCGAATGATGGTGGGTACTCCGGGGGAGATGGGGCACCGGAACTTAACAGAGCCGGCCCTTCTCCCCAGGGGCACGTTGGAGGGGCACCGCAAAAGTGCGTCAGGAGTTGGCTGCGCGTGACTGGTTAGCCGAAGCGCACGAGTTCTGCGTTCATCTACCGAATCCGCAATTCCGGATTGATCACTCAATGACCAATCACCGCATCCACTGCATCCTTGGTGATCCCGACCACCTCATCGATATCTGCCTTTTCCACGATCAGCGGAGGCGCAAATAGCACCTGATCTCCAGGAGCCGGATGATCCCCTGCCGCGGACCTTGTGCGTGTTATCAGCCCTCGAGTTCGCAATTCCTTTCTTAGCCGGCTGGCAAAGTCTGCCTCAACTGCGAAATTTTTCTTGGTGCTGCGATCCGCCACAAACTCCAGGGCCGCAAGCAGGCCCTTACCGCCCCGTATATCTCCCACATGCGGATGATCTGCAAATGCTTCCTGCAAGCTAAAAAACAGCGCATTCCCCATCATCCTGGAATTTTCAACTAGATTCTCCCTTTCGATGATTTCTATATTCCGTAGAGCCGCTGCACAGCACGCGGGATGGCCTGAATTCGTATACCCATGCATCCAGCGGTTAGCCGGCTCCACTGAATCCATAACTTCCTGTATGGCCCGAGTTATCATAATCCCACCCAACGGCAGGTATCCTGAGCTGACACCTTTCGCAAAGGTGAGGATATCGGAACTTACATCCCAGTGCTCCAGCCCGAACCAGCGTCCAGTGCGTCCAAAGCCTGTAATGATCTCATCTGCAATCAGCAAAACGTTATAGCGGGCGCAAACGGCGCGAATCCGAGGCCAATAATCATCAGTCGGATAAATCACACCTCCTGCCCCATGGATTGGCTCGCCAATGAACGCAGCCACCGTATCCGGGCCTTCTCGCAAAATCACCTTTTCCAGCTCGGCGGCTGCCGCCTCACCAGGCGTTTCGCCGGAATTCTCGGCCTGGAAACGATAGGGGTAACAGGTCGGAACGTGCAAAAATCCTGGCACCCGCGGTTCGAACATCTTCCAGTACGCGGAGATGCCTGTGGCGCTCATAGCCTGGAGCGTCACGCCGTGGTACCCATAGATCCTTGAGATGATCTTGACCTTGCCAGGCTTTCCCAGAACCTTCCAATAATAGCGCGCGGTCTTAAATGCAGTTTCGTTCGCTTCGGCGCCACCCGACGTGAAGAATACAGACGCCATAGCTGGTGCGAGTCCGATCAGCCGCTCTGCAAGGACGATGGACGGAATCGTTGCCGACCCGGCATATCCGGAAAAATACGCTAGGCTGTTCATCTGCTCGGCCACAGCCTCGACAATCTCAGCGCGGCCGTGTCCAATATTCACGTTCCAGAGGCCCGACAGACCATCGATATATTCTTTGTCGGCAGTATCCCTAACTCGCACGCCTTCGCCCCGAACCAGGATCAGCGCGTCCTGCTCATCGATCGGGTGGTGCAGTGAGTGAATGAGGTACTTTCGGTCGGCTGTTGCCAATTCGCTGGGTAGCATCGCTCTATCCTCGTCTAACATATTGCTCCCTTTGGGACCCTAGCCTAAACTAAATTCGCGGCCGTCACAATTTCACTTTTGGCCGGCGGCAACTTCCAGAACGCGCTCGGCGGAGAAACTCCTGCCCGAACTGCGTGCGAGAACGCAACGGTGGCTTCTTATGCAGGCCTTCGCTCCATCATTTGGCAGGGTCCACATTGTTGACAGCATCTTGAGCCGGACACTCGCCGAGGCGAGCGAACGCCCAGCAGAATCGACGTCGCCAGCTTCTCGATTACGACGCCAGGAATTAAGAGGATCGCATCCGCAACCAGTTTTGCAACTCTGCCGGAGCGTCGAGTCTCGGAGTTCGGCCCAGCGACCAAACGTGCCACACCGATGGAAAAGCCAGAATTGAGTAGCGCTGCAATAAGCTTGGAGGGTCGCACACAACTTGGGTACAAGGCGGCTCTGGCTTATTGTTCTCCGCCCTCCGGAACGGGAACCGCTGAGCGCTTCCGTCATGTTTCCTGGTGGGCACACAGTCAGATTTTCACGCAGTACCCTACCCCATGCCGATACGCGCCGAGAAATCACGCTGCATTATGCATAAGAAATCCGTTACCACAACGTAAGCTGATTTTCCTCCAGGTACCCGAAATTCAGATAGGACTGGATTCATGTTTTCAGACTCGATCGACCCTTTGACGGACTCCCGATGGAGGATATTCGTCGAAGGGCACCCCGAAGCCAGTGTTTTTCATCAGCCGTCCTGGCTGGAAGCTCTTCGAAAAACGTACAGATTAAGACCTCTCGTCTTCACCACGGCTCGCCCCGGAGAACCGCTCCGTGATGGACTGGTGTTCTGCCCGGTTCAAAGCTGGATTACGGGCAAGCGATTGGTGACCTTACCCTTCTCCGATCATTGCAATTTGCTTGCAGATTCAGAAGAAAGCCACAAATATCTCTCGGCGCAAATTGCACAATCTGTGGCCGGAGAGTTCGAGTACGCTGAGGTCCGGTCAACAGTTCCGTCAAAGATGGCTCCCCCGGACAAGTGGCGGCCGGGCAACCGCTTCCTGCGGCATTCGCTTTCTCTTAGTTCCTCCTCCGAGGAAATTTTCCGTGGCTTCCACAAGAATTGCATTCAACGGAAAATTCGCAGAGCGGAACGGGAAGGAGTGCGGTACGTGAACGGCCGTTCAGCGAGTCTGCTGAGGCATTTCTACGATCTCCAGCTGCGCACACGCCGTCGCCATCGGGTGCCGCCCCAGCCCTTCCGCTGGTTTGAGAACCTGGTCTCCTCCATGGGAACTCGCCTCACAATTCATGCGGCGTTCAAAGATGAACGCGCCGCGGCGGCGATCTTGACATTGACGCATAGAAACACCCTCACCTACAAGTACGGCTGCTCCGACGAAAGGTTGAACAACCTTGGTGGCATGCCCTTTCTTTTTTGGCAGGCGATTCAGGAGGCAAAGGACAATGGATTAGAAGTGCTGGACCTGGGGCGTACTGAAATCAACAACCACGGTCTCATCGCGTTCAAAGAGCGATTGGGCGCAAGTCCCAGCCCGCTGACCTATTGGACCTACACTGCGGGTGTCAAAGGATCGTCGCGCCGTGATGGCGTAATCAATTTGGCCGAACGCGTCTTACCCCGTCTGCCCGAATCACTTTTCCGATTGCCCCGGTCACTTTTGGCTTTAGGCGGCAGCATGATATATCCACACTTGGATTAGGAACTTGCGTGTCCGGCGGAGCAGGGATGAAACAACCAGGAAAAGCCATGGCGGATCGGAGCAACGTACGATCAATCAACCCAGTTACCGCGCTGGAGACAAATCCGTGGAATCTCCACACATTGCAGGTGGATTTCCGCGAAGATCAAAGATGGCTTGGATTCCTCTCGTCGCACCCGGAGGGATCTGTCTATCACCACCCGGGTTATCTTGCCGCGCTCGAAAAGGAATACGGCCGCAGGTGCATTGCCCTGGCCTGTGAAGGACCCGACGGAAAATTTCAGGCAATTCTTCCTCTCCTATCGACCCAGGGGCTGCCTTGGAAGATTCACAGAAATCATGTGGGGCCACGACTCTCGTCGCTGCCGCGTACCCCGCTGGGCGGACCTCTTGCAAACAACCGGGACGCACTGAAAGCAATTGTCGAGTCAGCGATCGCTCTTGTGCAGACGGGCAATGGCCAGCAGCTCGAAATCAAGACAATGATCGATGATCTGGACCAGCTTGTTCCATCTCTGCACCGTTGTGTGTGGCGCGATACCTACATGCGAGGACTCCCCAGTAATCGCGCACTTGAGGAAGACCTGTGCGAAACGCCCGAGCTGTTAGCCGCCTGCGACGGAGTGTGCAGCAAATGCCGTCGCCTGAAATTCGGAAACTCCAGTCAAAACCACAAGATCAAGTGGGCGGTCGAAAAGGCGTTGAATTTGGGTGTGAGAGTATATGCGGCCGAAGGCGATGCCGACCTCCGCAAATGGTACCCCCTGTATCTCGAAGTGATGAGAAGGAACGGTGTGCTACCGCGCCCGCTTCGGTTTTTCCAGGCGCTCCGCCGCGAACTTGGTCAAGCGGATGCCTTTACGCTGTATTTGGCTGAAATGCCGGTCGAGCGTCCAAAAGTCCTTGGATCTGTCCATCAAACGGGCCCAGGCAGTCGAATTACTGACAAGCCGCTCGCCCGCCTGGTCAACGGCTCTATCTTGCTGCACTATGGACACACGACCTTCTGGGCATTTACCGGCTCAAGTGAACATGCCATGCGATCTCACGCAAACGACCTGGGACTTCTGGAGTGCCTGCGGGCATCCTGTAGACAGCGCAGTAGATCCTTCGATTTCGGAGAGGTTGCTGAAAATCACCCACCCCTCGCGCAGTTCAAAGCAAAATGGGGAACCATTCGGAAACCCATCTATCGCTATTATTTCCCGGCGCCTGATGACACCACGGACGCAGCAATCGGAGGAGGCTCGGAGTTCGTAAGACATATTAGCAGCTTAGTCTGGCGGCACCTGCCTCTTCCCGTCATCGCTGTACTTGGGGATCGGATTAACAGTTTCCTATAAATAGAGACACTACTCTCTCGCTGGATTTTGACAGCAACTCCGATGTACTCCGCCGCTCGCTGTCGACTCGCACTGTCCCTTATTCTTCCTCTAACCCTTCTCGCTGACTTAGAACCTATTCTCCAATATACCCCCCTCTCACAAGAGCAAAACTACCGCTTCCCTACTCATTTATTAATTCGTTAAGAGGTGCTGAATGTCTGCAGAATCCACTCCTGTCACAATTGCAGAACATCGAAAGATTGCTCTTCCTCCGCGCAAGCTTCTGATCAACAATCGGTGGGTTCCTTCCCTTTCCGGCGAGTGCTTTCCGACGATTGACCCGTCAACAGGGGAAGAAATCTGCCAGGTTGCCTCTGCCAACGCCGCAGACGTGGATCGTGCGGTGCAGGCAGCCCGCGCCGCATTCGAAGCGGACTCATGGTCAAGGATGAATGCGTCGGACCGTGGCCTTCTGCTGAACAGACTTGCGGATCTTATTGAGAAGGACGCAGATCATCTGGCCGCGTTGGAAGCCATGGATAACGGCAAACCCTTCCACATCGCGAAGACTCTGGATGTGGCAAAGACCGTAGCCTGCTACCGGTACTTCGCGGGCTGGTGCGACAAGATCCAGGGCAGGACGGTTCCGATCAACGGAAATTACCTCTGCTACACACGTCATGAACCGATCGGGGTCGTCGGTCAAATCATCCCCTGGAACTTTCCCATGCTCATGCAGGCATGGAAACTGGCGCCTGCATTGGCCGCCGGAAACACAGTTGTGATGAAACC
>JAJZIF010000286.1 GCA_021810735.1 Acidobacteriota bacterium | reverse complement strand
CTTTCGGAGTCCAGCGATTCCCGCCACTATTCCAGATGCAATTGCAACGACAGAAGGGCATTTTTTTGACGTCCGGCAGATGGCGACGCTACGCAAACTTGGCGACATACTCCTGCCGCCACTCAATGGATATCCCGGATCGACGCAAGCCTGTGCGCCAGAATTCATTGACTTTTTAGTCGGTGTCTCGCCAGCCGAGCGCCAGCACATGTATCGGTCAGGGTTGGACCGGCTGAATGCGGAGGCGGAAAAACGGTTTGCGGTTCCTTTTGCGGACGTGAACGCCGAACAGGCAGATGCGCTGCTGCGACCTTGGCTGAGAGTCTGGATGCGTGACCATCCGCCCACAGAGCCGTTTGCCCAGTTCATCAACCTGGCGCATGAGGATATTCGTACCGCGACGATGAATTCACAGACTTGGAGCATCGCGGCGACTTCCGCCGGGGAGCGAGCGCCCGGAATCGGTCTCTACTGGTCTCCGATCGATCCGGACATCGAGATGTATGTGTAGGAAGAGGAGCTAAATTTCCCATGACGGAGACACATGCTGACGTACTGATTATTGGTTCGGGTCATTCTGGCGGGATGGTAGCCAAGGTTCTTACAGAAAAAGGCATTTCCTGCCTGATGTTGAACGCAGGACCTATCGTCGATTTTCAAAAAGACCGCGAACTTAAGCCTGCGTATGAATTGCCCTATCGGGGCTTCAACATGCCGGGGCGACTGGAGCACGTTTTTCAGGCGACCGAGTTTAACGCCAACACATGGGTCGATGAAAAGGTAGTTCCATACACATACGACCAAGGAAATCCTTACAACTGGGTGCGGGTGCGACTGTTCGGCGGGCGCTCTCTCTTCTGGTCGCGTCAATCCTTCCGCCTCAGCAACTATGAATTCAAGGCCAAGGACCACGATGGCTTCGGGGACAATTGGCCCATCAGCCTGGCCGACCTGGCGCCTTATTACTCCCGTGTGGAAGAAATCTTCCGGGTGAGCGGGTACCCGGATGGGCTGCCGCAATATCCCGACGGCAATTTTGTCGTCAATGACACTCCCTGGTCGGGGTCTATGCAGCGCTTCATTGCGGCCGGCAAAAAATTGAATGTTCCGGTCTGCAAGCCGCGCAGCGCCATGGGTCGCGATGGACTGGCCAGCTCAATCAACCTTCTGCTGCCGGATGCGATCGCAACTGGAAAGTTTACGGCTGTGCCGAACGTGGTGGTGCGCCAGCTCACCGTGGATAAGAACACTGGCCTGGCGAATGGAGCGCTCTTTGTCGATCGCCATTCACGGCGGGAAATGTCGGTGAATGCGCGGGTGGTGATTCTGGCGGCGGGTTGCCTGGAGAGCACACGACTGCTGCTGAACTCCGGACTGGCAAATTCCAGCGGTGTCCTTGGCCATTATTTGATCGACAACGTGTACGGTCCCGGCGTGGTCTGCTCTGTACCGGAGGCACGCGACGGAAAAGCGACGCCGGATTTGATGGGAGGCGGGGCGCTGATACCTCGCTTCCGCAATATCAACACCAAAGCAAAGAACTTCATTGGAGGCTATGCTCTGAACGTTTGGAGCAGCACGCGACCCATGGACCCGCGAAACTTTGCAGCCTATGGAGCTGACTTGCAAAAGAAGCTGGACAGCTATGACGGAAGCGGCTTTTCCATGGGCATGATGGGCCAAGTTCTATCGCATTACGAGCACCATGTCAGCATCGACAAGAACGTGGTGGATGCATGGGACATCCCTGTTCTGCACGTGGAAACGCGTTATACCGACAACGAGTTCAACATGTCGCGCGACGCAGTCGACACAGGCGTGGCAATGGCTGAAGCCGCGGGGTTTGAAGTGCTCTCAAAGAATTATGATCCCAACCCTCCGGGCTACAGCATTCACGAACTTGGCACATGCAGAATGGGAGACAATCCGAAGACCAGCGTTTTGAACAAGTGGAATCAGAGCCATGACATCAAGAATCTGTATGTGGTCGATGGCAGCAGTTTCGTCAACAGCGGATGGCAGAACCCTACCATGACGATTCTTGCCCTTTCCATGCGTGCCGCCGATCATCTGGCGGAACAGATGCGTCAGGGGAACGTCTAGTCATGGACTCATGGCGCATGTTTGCTTTGCTCGCGCTAATGGCCTTCTGGACACAACCGGCCTTGCGTACTCCGAGGATTGTAACTGTACAAAGCTCTGCAAATGTCCCGGCCGCTGCGCCGGCGCAGAACAGCGTCCCCGCACCGAGCGGCGCAACTGCACAAAGCAACACGCCAGCCCCGTTGCCTGGCCCCGTACAACCCATTCCATTTAGCCATAAGCAACACGCGGGCATGATGAAGTTGCCATGCGAGTTCTGCCATGTTCCTTCGCGTTCTGGAGATACCTTGTCCATTCCGCGGGCTACGTTCTGTATGCAGTGTCACCAGACGATGGGCACCAAGGATCCTGGCGTCCAAAAACTTGCGAACTACGCCGAATCCAACGATCCGATTCCGTGGGTGCGTGTGTACGAGCTGCCTTCGTTTGTTTCTTTCAGCCACAAAACCCACCTTGCACAAGGCATTTCTTGCCAGGAGTGCCATGGACCTGTCGCGGACCGGGTACAGCTCTTCAAGGAAACGGACATATCGATGGCCGGTTGCGTAAATTGCCACCGCGAAAAAAAAGCTAACATTGAATGCAATACCTGCCACATACTGGACCAGTAATTCGCCTCGTGCCAGTAGAATTTAAGAATGCATCTGTCCTCCAAATCCACGATTTCTATCGATATGAACAAGGAGATTCTATGAAACTTTTGACGGTATTTTTTTCGGCGGCAGCGGTCGTTTGCTCCCTGTCTGGGGTTGCGATTGGACAGAACAACGGAGCCACGCTGTTCCAGTCGCGCTGCGTTATGTGTCACGGTGCTGATGGAAAAGGAACGCCCACCGGTGCTGCATTGAAAGTAGTAAACCTGCACAGTCCCACGGTCAAGAAACTGAGTAACGCCGAGATGGCAACTGTGATTCGCAAAGGAAAAAACATGATGCCGGCATTCGGCAACAGTTTGACTTCGCCCCAGATCGAAAGTCTCATTTCCCACATTCGCGAGCTTCAGAAGAAATAACCTGTGCAGCCGGCTCTTGGGGAAGATGGTCGCTATAACGCGCCCCGTAACTCGCTGGTGGAACAGTTGCGGATCATGAGCTAATGCGTCACCGGGTCATTGCCGCGCTATATCTCGTGCCGACTAAGAGAGATCAGCGACTCAGCAGGCTGGTCTTTCCAGTGTCGCGTGTAATTTTCAAGTGAAGAGAAACTGCGTGCATGCATTCGGTCGATATAGAGCCTGCCGTGCAAATGATCGATTTCATGCTGGAGGATACGGGCGTACCATCCGGAAGCTTCGATGATCCGAGATGTGCCTTGATGATCGAGACAGGCGACGCGCACTTCCCTTGCGCGGGGCACCAGGGCGGTGAATCCTGGCAAGCTTAAGCAGCCTTCGAAGTATGTCGCAGCCGGCTTTCCAAGCCATACAATTGTCGGGTTCACAATGACGTGAAATGGAACCTCAGTTCGACCGCGTTCCATCAGGTCCGCTTCGCTAAGCGTCTTTTGATACTCAGCCTTATCTTCGATCACGGCGAGCTGCAGCGATTCTCCAACCTGCGGTGCGGCAAGTCCCACTCCCGGAGCATCGCGAAGGGTCTCCCGCATGTATCCAATCAAGTTTTGGATCGATGAACTCCGGATTTGCTCCGCGGAAAGCTCTTGCGACACAGCCCGCAAGCCCGGTTCCCCAACAGTCACGATTTTCAAACGCACTTCGATCACCTTCGCAACGCGAGTATACCTGCGAGATCGACATGCACCAACAGCATCATCCGGCGAAGCACGTGCGCACCGCAGGGCATAGGCTCACTACTTCGCGGTACCGTATCGTTGTCCGGCTCAGAGTTTGCGGCTTATACTGGGCGGTTGGAAGTCCTAGAGCATTTTCACAGATAGCGTAAGGTTTGGGTGCCCCATCCCTAGCGCAGCTAGGGTGGGATAGCGCTATGTCCGCATTACAGCAACTGTGAAACTGGTCTAGTGCTTATCTGGAAGTCAAATCGGCTTCGTGTCTGCAACTTTCGCTCCGACAATCTACTCGCCCTGTCGAAATTGAATGCCAGCCGGAGCAAACCGATACGACGCCCCTGCGGCTTGCATTCGCGGCATAAAACATTCGCCAAATTGAGGCCCAGGAACCTTCGATCGCACAGTCGTAGAGGATGTCCCGCAAATCTACGCCCGAATCTCTTCTCGTGAATTTCAGGGCCTCGCTCACGCACTGCC
Source organism: Acidobacteriota bacterium (assembly GCA_021810735.1). The sequence continues at coordinate 1,309 of JAJZIF010000286.1, read as the reverse complement.
CCTGGATTTCCCTTATTAAGGGAGTTTAATCCAGTCAATTGGAGCATCAGCCACCATTTTGGACAACATCGCATCCCACCATTCGGATACCATCCACTGCGGCCAAACTGAAGGAAGTTGCTAGTCCCCGAACAAGGATGAATCAGTGAACTGCCGAATTTGACGTTTTCACCATCGGCGGCGTAGTTTTGCTAAAGCGAAATTTCGGCATGCGTTGCAGCCGTTTTTCCTGAGAAGTGCGAGGTGCAGTGTGATCTGTCACACACCCTGCATCGCTTCGCCCCTCAGCAACTCTCTCCCTGTGTATCTGCAGTATCACCTTTCAAATCCAGCCTGTCTTCATGATTCCGGCGCCGCCCGAATTTTGCATTCCCAACAAACACGGATTTCCAACATCGCCAATCAAGCGGCCCAAGCTGCGGACTTGGTGACGCAAATCACCGCGTCGCACAACATCATGAACGAAAAAATTGCGCAACAAGGAGGGCCCTATGGCCGAGCCTAACTCCGGTGCCAAAATGCAGCCGCCATCAACCGTGAAAGACGTTCATATCCTCTGGATCACAGCCGGACTTGGCTGCGACGGAGATAGTGTTTCTATCACTGCAGCCACACAGCCGAGCATTGAAGATGTTCTGCTCGGGGCCATTCCCAGTCTTCCCAAAGTACATCTGCACAATCCGGTGCTGGCATACGAGAATGGCGACGACTTCATGAAGTTTTTCTATCAAGCGGAAAAAGGGGAGCTCGATCCTTTCGTACTGGTGATGGAAGGCTCAATTCCCAACGAGAAGATCAAAAAAGAGGGTTACTGGGCCGGAATGGGCACCAACCCTGACACCGGGCAACCGATCCTTACCTGCGACTGGATCGATCGCCTCGCGCCGAAGGCGTTGGCGGTAATCGGTTGCGGCACCTGCGCCACCTATGGCGGAATCCACGCAATGCAAGGCAATCCGACCGGGTGTATGGGGTTGGCCGATTATCTGGGATGGAATTGGCGCTCGAAAGCCGGACTACCTATTATCAAGGTGCCGGGATGCCCGGTGCAACCAGACAACTTTATGGAAACCGTCCTCTACCTGCTGTATCAGGTGGCTGGCCTGGCGCCAATGATTCCGCTGGACAAGCAGTTGCGGCCCACGTGGCTATTCAGCAAGACGGTCCACGAGGGCTGCGATCGCGCCGGATATTACGAGCAGGGCGACTTTGCAACGGAATACGGCAGTTCTAAGACCTTATCCGTAAATAGATGTGGTCTGTCTCCAGCAGATCAAGGCTGCGGCCAAGGAAAGCAAGGCGACGTAGC
>JAJZIF010000285.1 GCA_021810735.1 Acidobacteriota bacterium | reverse complement strand
CGCGATCAGCCGCATCTGGCGCGCCTTTTCGCTGGCCCCGCATCGCAGCGAAACGTTCAAATTGTCCAAAGACCCGCTGTTCATCGACAAGGTGCGGGACATCGTTGGACTGTATCTGAACCCGCCTGAGCGCGCCCTGGTCTTGTGTGTGGACGAAAAGAGCCAGATTCAGGCGCTGGATCGGACCGCGCCGTTGCTGCCCATGCGCCCCGGCCAGTTGGAGCGGCGCACGCATGACTATGCGCGTCACGGCACCACCAGTCTGTTTGCCGCGCTCGATGCCAAGACGGGCAAGATCATCGGCCAGAACCAGCAACGCCATCGCTCAGAAGAGTTTCGCAACTTCCTCGACACCATCGAGAAGAACGTGCCCGAGGAGTTGGACATTCATATGACTCTGGACAACTACGGAACTCATAAAACGAAGTTGATTCGGGATTGGCTGGCCAAGCGCCCCCGCTTCCATGTCCATTTCACTCCCACCTCTGCCTCATGGCTGAACCTGGTGGAGCGCTGGTTCGCCCTACTCACCGAACGCCAACTCCGCCGCGGCGTCCACCGCTCGACCAAAGAACTGAAAGCGGCCATCGATGACTTCATCGAACACCACAACCGCGACCCAAAGCCCTTCGTCTGGCACAAAACCGCAGACCAGATTCTCGATTCCGTCGCCATGTTTTGTAAGCGAATTAATGACTCATGTCACTAGACTGGTCTCAACCACAATGACATGGAAACTATTTATCGAAGGTGTGCTATGCGTAAAAGGGTCGGTAGAACTTCCTTCAGCATAGGAATTGTTGGGGCGGCTGCAATTGCGAGCTGCCCTGTCGCTCTATCATGTGCGGGGAAACGAGCTACCCGGAATCCCAGCGTGCTGATCCAGCAATCGAGACTCAGTCGCCCTAACGGAGTGGGGGCCCAGACTCCCAACACTATCGCGCAGTCCAGAAGCATTTGGCACAGGGGTGGAATACATGGGATGTAAATAGTGTTACAACACACGTGCTGCTTCCTGACGGCCTAGCGATTCACATCGGGCTTCACAGGCTGCGGAAAAACTCGACTTTGCAAAAACCGCCAAAAATGGATCGCACCAGAATGCTCCAGAAACGATTCGTGAGCCTTGGGTGAAGGTTTTCCATCGACGATTTTGAAGGCATTTTGACCCAATATTGAGTTTTTCCGCAGCCTGTTCAGCACAACACCACCGAAGGTGGGGTTGTGCAATTTCCCCCTTTCAGTTTGCATCCTCTGTGGTATAGCAAAGTGTCGCGCTCCCATATCCCCCAGGGAGCGTCCTACTCTCCGCTCAAATACTGAAAAGGTAGGTACGTTATGTATGCCAATATTGCGCCTGAAATCCAGGTGTATGTCGTGGTTCTCGCCCAGGAAGGCAGCTTTCTCAGGGCTGCCAAGAAACTCCATACCTCACAACCCTTCCTCACCCGAAGGATCGCTTATCTCGAAAAGTCTATCGGCGCGAAGCTGTTTGACAGAACTTCCCGCCGACTGGAACTGACGGCCGCTGGAAATCTTTTTGTTCCAGAAGCGATCGCCTCACTCAATCATGCCGAACGCGCCTGGGACCTGGCGCGATATCAGGGAAGAATAGAAAGTGGCCCGCTTCGTATCGGGTACTCTCCGTACATCCACAGCTCGTTATTGCCGGTCCTCCATCATCCGGATTTCGCGAGGATGGAGGCCCCTCGCATCTTGCTGGAAGGGACGTACACGACGGAGTTGATACGCCGCGTATTGCACGGGGATTTACATGTGGGACTCGGAATTCTTCCGATTACCGACTCCGACCTCTGGGTGAAGCCAATCGCTCAGGAGCCTTTGTATCTTTGTATCCCGAAGAACCACAGCTTGGCGCAGAAAGCCACAGTCAATGCAAAAGACATGCATGGGGAGATGATTTTCTGGGTGCCGAAGCGGATGCATACGGAACTTTATGAGCGCACCACAGAGTACATCGAGAGTATGGGGGCCATGCCAATCTACTACGAGGTGTGTTCTACGGCGCAGGCGATCGAGATCGTGGGGCACGGGTTCGGTCTGGCGCTAGTGCAGAAATCCGCCGCTCGCCTTTCCCGGACGGGAGTGGTCTTTAAGCCACTGACGGACCGGCTACTACAAATTGAGACCGCGCTTTTTACCCGAAAAAATCTGCGTCGTTCACTCGGCCCTTTGATCGACCTTCTGCTCGAAAAAATCCAGGCATTGAAACTCCAGATTCAGTGAAAGGATGGCGGGATGTTCTGTTGGACATCCCGCCATTTTTCCACTATTTGCAGACCATCACCTCAGAGATGCAGCGCAGGCCATCGTTTCTGGCAACATGCGCCACGATATCGATGGCCCGGCGGCATTCGGCCTCGACGTCGCTGAGAGAAACGCCACCGGAGGCGCGCATGGCCAAGTGGGACAGGCGCCGCAGTGCGTCTTCTGCGCCGTTGGCATGGATGGTGGTCAGCGCGCCGTGATGGCCGGTATTCATCGAATCGAGCAAGGTGCGCGCTTCCCCGCCGCGAATCTCTCCCAGGATGATGCGGTCTGGGCGGTGGCGTAAAGCGGCCTTCAGCAGATGGTCGAAGGTAACGGCATCTTTATGCGTATCGGCCTGGGCCTCGGCGGAAAGAACGTGCGGTTTCCGGATATGAAGTTCCGCTGTGTCCTCGATGACCAGGATGCGTTCGTTCTGTGGGATGGCATCGGCCAACACATTGAGCAAGGTGGTTTTGCCCGAGCTGGTCCCGCCCGAGATGAGGATGTTGTCGCCACGACGGACAGCTTCTGTCAGAGTAGTTGCTTGCTTTTCATTCAACATCTTCCGTTCGATCAGGTCGGTCATTGTGAAGTGCCGTGAGGTGAACTTGCGGATGGTCATGAGAGGACGGGGATGGACGACAGGTGGAACCATCGCTGCCAGTCGGCTACCATCGGGCAACCGTAGGTTCAGAATCGGCGAGTCCGCATCCAGTTTCTTTCTGAACTTGTTGGCGATCACTTCGAGACCGGTCAGCAACGCACCGTCTGCAAAGCGTATCCCCGGCAGAAGCTGGATCGCTCCATCTTCCTCGATCCAGACTGAGGAATCTGGATTGACCATGATCTCCGAGACCGTTTCGGCCTCGAGCAAATGCTGGATGGGTTTGAGAAACGGCAGAATGATTTGAAAACTCATGACTTTACTCTCCGAGGATCGAAGTCGATCTTTTCTTGCTCGAACCATGTCATCCAGACGGGCAGGAAGTCCGGCTTCAAGTAGCAATAGGTGGCAGGCAGCGGGCTGATGCCGTCATAGGCGGCAATGACGGACTGCGCGTTCTTCAGCTCAAAGAAGACGCGCTCGTCGAACAACGGTTCTTTCTGTTTCTGGTATTGCTTCGAGGCGGAGACGGAACCTTTGCTGGACGAGGTACGGCCACTGAGCCAGCCGACATTGGCATTGGAACTGGACTCAGAAACCGTATAGCTGATGCGCGTTTTGTCCGCCTTGCCGCATAGCTCCGATGCATACCGGGCCGTCTCCGGGTCGGAAGTGGTCAAAAAGATTTTCGTGCGGAAGGCTTGCAGCAGGGTCTTCACGCCTTCGTTGGGCAATGCTTCTTTCAATGAGGAGAGGCTTTGCGTGGCCACAATGGGAATGCACTTCGGCTGGCGCGAGATCGACAGAAAGCGTTCGTCGCCGGTGGGATTGTCGCCGCCGACCGTGGCGAAGTTCTGGTACTCGTCACAAATGAACACGGTCGGACGAAAGTGTTTGTCCGGTTCCGCGTCCATCTTCGGGATACGCAGTTGCACGGCGCGTTGATAGTCCACCTTCATCATGGTGCCGATGGTCTTCGCCAGTGCCGGATTCAAGGCCACGGGAAAGTTGAGACCCACCACTTTGCCGGATTCGATCAATTCTTCAAAGGGCGCGAGGACGATGCCGTGTGGATCATTCGCACACTTTTTGCCTCGATACAGTTCCTTCGGCGGACAGAAGACGCGGCGCACATCCGGGTCGGTCTCGAACAGCGACAGAAACACCGCGATGCCCTGGATGATCGATGTTTTGACTTCGGAGCGGAAGAACTTCCAGTGCTCCCAGTACCAATACTGGACGCTGTCCCAGCCCATCCGTTTCGACGCGTCGCCGATCCTGCGCCTATATAAGGATGCAGTTGCGGAAGTCTGACGCATCAGAATGGATTCCAGTTCGGTACTCCAGCGGGCCAGGTATTGGTTGAGGCCGTCATGCCATGCGAACTCAAACGTGCGCAGTGCTGGCTCCCATTTGATATATTCCGACTTGTCCATGCCGAGGAAGGCGACCGGAGTGAAGGCCCTGCCGGTTTCAATCAACAACTTTTCCAATGCCCCGGCACTGATGACGGTACGGAACACATCGAGCAATGTCACGTACCCATCGCGGATGCGGTGCAGCAGAATGACGTACCGGACAAGGTCGGTGTAGGACTGCTGCCAGAAGGGTTCTTTGCCCTTGCCCCAGATCGCGGTGATGATCGATGCGATATTGAATGCCTGGGCGTAGGGGTCGAGTGAGTTGTTGAGCGGGTTATAGCGGACATTGCCATCGAGCGAGACCTCGACATAATCCTGTTCACGTCCGCAACCCTTCAGAATATTTTGGAGTTGTCGGCAGAGATCGCCTTTCACTTCCAGGATGATGCCGGAAAGTTTCCGTGCCGCGTCGTTGGCACGGTAGGCAAACAACTGACGCATCGCGGGCAAGACCAGTCCCAGCGTCTTGCCGGAACCGATGGAGCCGAAGACTGCGATGCCGGTATAGAGGCCGCGCTCTGGGATGATGAGCCAACGCGGATTGGGGCTGGGCTGCGGCACAAGCTGCCGATGGACTTCGCCCAAGACCAGAGCCAAGTCAGCACGAGTCCGTGGATCGGGACAGGGTGGCAACGCTCCGGCGGCGCGTTCGATCTGTCCTTTATAGAAGTGAACGTAGGCGAGCGAGAACAGGATGGAGATGCCGAGAAACGGAGTGCTGTACAGAAAGAAATTGTAACTCCAGAGCAGGCCATGAAAGATCGCGGGCCGTTCCAGTGCGATGAGGCGCAGCACGGGATCGGCGGGGTTGGCTGGATAGAGCGACTGTAGAACGATTCCGCAGGCCACGCTCAGGCCCAAAGACAGTAATACGCGGTGCTCCATCAGCGGATGCATGAGACGATCGACGATACCGTTACGACGCATGGGAGGGTTCCTCCCTGGACGGGCGTGTTGCAATTGTGGAAACAACTTTGGTCGCAGCCGATACAGATGCAGCATCGCGAATGCCGTGTGCTGTAGTTGCAGGCAGGCCCGCTTTGTACTTCTGGAACTCCTCCGCCTGCATGATGGCGAAGCGCAGCAGTTCGTTGACGATGTAGTTGGGCTCGTTGTCCGACCATTGCGCCATGAGTTCGATGTCTCGCGCGATGGCCTGGTCGATGGATGACTGGAGCTTCGCCCGCTTGATGCGGCTGACTCCCGGTTCGATTTTCAGTTTGCTCATTGTTTGTCCTCCGTTAGGCCCGATTGCGATTCCTCGTTGATCCAATATCGATTGCGTCGACATGCAACTTAGGCCCGTTCACGATCCATGACGAATCTGTTTTCTATCCAGGACCGATCTATTTT
>JAJZIF010000284.1 GCA_021810735.1 Acidobacteriota bacterium | reverse complement strand
TCTCCGGCTTCGGTTGCCGCCAGCTCATTGAGAGCCATCTTGGCGCGGTAGGCCTGATCCAGCGCTATCGTGATCGACCGCTCGTTTTCCGCCTCGGCAAAAATAGCATTCGCGGCCTCTTCCGCGGCTTTTGCCGTCGCCGCCTCCACGGCTGATGATTCCTCCGTTGTCCCGGGCTCTCCGGTGGTTCCCGTCGCCGGCGGAGCGGTTTGCTTCGCCGCTTCCAGGGCGCTGCGCATCCGGGAGAATGTGGTCTGATTTATCAGCGCGGCATAAGCCGCAGCTTCTCTTTTCGCCTGGTCATGCGCGCGTTGCTGCACTTGCGACTCTTGCGCCGCCGTCAATGCCAGCCGCTGAGCCACCCCGCCAAGCTCTTCACTCATCGTCTGCTCCCAGAGGAGCAGTAGTAGGGCCGCCAAAGCCTCGTCATCATGTGTTAGACCATCGCTTTTCGGCAGCCAGTCGCCGAGAGCGCCCCAGGCGTTATGCTGCTCGGCAAAGTAGGCGCGTATGCGGGGCTGCAATATCTCGGCCGCCGCAGGAATTTTTCCTGCTGCAGGTAGTATCCCCGCCTCCGGCAGCGAAGCCGGCTTCTGCGCCACCCCTGGCAAAAGTTGCGCTTCGGCCTTTTTCCGAACCGGATCGGCGGCATGTCCGACGTAATTTTTGGCGGTAATATCATCGATCCCCAGGCACTTTCCGACTAGAGCTATGGCGACGGATCGTTCCAGTTCTCCCCGCGCCACTTGCCGGTTCACGCGCAATATCCATCGCCCGGCGTGCGGCAGAGATGGCGAAGGATCGTTCCAGTCGGCAAGTCCTTTCGTCTCCGGAGTTATATCCTGCATTGTTTCCGGGGCCGCGCCATGACTCGGCGCAAGCGGTGGCTCTCCCTCATCCGATAAGCCGGTTTGCGTGATCGCATCCGCCGCTTCCCGCACATTCCACGGCATCTCGTCCGCGGCGAGCGTTTCGACCTTGTCAAAACCCAGAGCGACGCGCGTCTCGTTTCTCGTCAAGACGCCGGCGGCAATTGCCGCGCTCGCCCGCTGGAGCGCCAGAGCTTCGTCGCGCGGCACGGGATTCTCCGCTGCCAGGAAAAGGTTCTCGCCGAATCTGCGCACCAGGTCGCGGTTCCACGCCTCCTCGATCATCATTACGCGCGGCAACACTGTATTCTGCGCGTGCCAGTGTTGCGCGGCGGTCTGGTTCGAGTAGGTGGAGTCCTTCGCCAGCAGCGCCTCCGGAACACCGAATGCGTTGCATACTCGCCGCAGCCCCTCCTGGTTGATTTTCAGCTCGCCGATGTCCTGCGGCGAAAACGATAGCGGCACATACGTCCCAGCCTGTTCGGCTATCAGCGTCCGGCCAGAACCCTTCCCTCCGAACTTCGAGTTGAATGTCTCTTCCGCCCGCCGTGCTTTATCCTTATTCATCGGCAGCTTGTCGTCGGGAATGAATACCCCATCGGGTCGGGCGCGGTTGTCCAAGAGGGTGTTCTGGTATCGCAGATATTTCCCGCATAGTTCCAGGGCATCAAAGGCGCTGCGTCCCGGCGCATTCCGACCGGCATAAGGATCATGCGGCGCCGCCAGACGATATGAGAGCACCTCATCCGAAGGGATGATCGTCTGGAGGCTCGGCTGGGCCACCAGCGGATAGTAGAGGTATGCCACCACATCGCTTTCGTTTTTCCGATAGGCTCTGATGCGATAAGTGGGCAGAACTTTCAGGGCACGCGGAATGCCGAGTTTACCGGTTTCGAGATGCAGATATGTGCCGCCGAAGACTTCGAAGTAGAGGGCGCACGCGTAGCGGAGCGCGGTCGCCGAAAGCCCGTCATTGTCCGCATACATCAGGTCCAGAAGGGGGTGATCCGTGATCTCCTCGATCCGTTGCGAGAGCGCCAGTTTTTCCGCGTTTTCGTTGCCTCCGGAAACTTGCAGTGCTTTGCGCGCCACTCGGCTCTGGTACCGCAGCGACTTTTCGACGTGGCGCGCCGCCTCAATCTCCAGCGGGACGGTATGATATCTTTTTGCCGTCTCGCTGCCGGCGCGGGTAAAGAGTTTCCATTTGACCTGGCTGACGGCCATCGCTGTCACGTCTACGACCGCATAAAATACGTCATTCGTGAGATATTCGGCGAGCAATTCCCCGTCGGATGCGACATGTCGACCACCGGTGTAATATGCCCCGTTCTCGCCGAGCATGATCCAGCCGGCCTGCGCCATGCTTTTGGTAATCATGGGCAAACCAAAATCGTCGGAATAATCGTCTGGCATGCCCTTAAAGACCGCCTATGGCCGCAACCGAAATTCCTACTCAAGTCGGTCAACGAGTGTCCCCGGTGCAGAAGGCGAAGCTGAAATGGAGGACTCCGCTGGGATGGAATGTGGCGCGGACTCGATAGTCTCGTCCTGGCGAGTTCTCCGTGGGCCTGGCACTCTCAGCCATTTCGTCGCTGGCGCGGCATATATGCCCCTCATTCCCACCCCTCATCACCCCAAGCCCGCGCGAAATCCGCCTTACGCCTCTCCTCATCCGCTATCTCCGCTTTCTGCGACTCCGGATCAGCCAGAGCCAGTCGCTCGGCAGCCTCTTTTTCCTCTTTCTTCCGAGCTTCGATCTCGTCGCTTTTTGCCTGGGCAGTCCGCTGCGCCGCAACGGGATCGGGCGAAACATTCATATCCAGTCCATAATCCAGCCCGCAGACTAAGTAGCGCAACGCATCCATCGCATGATTGTGCTGGTCCAATGGCGTCGTTTTCGTGTTTCCGGCCCTGTCTTTCCCATACTCATATTCGGTGCTTTCCCGAACGAGCGAGGCACAGCAGTCCCAGACCAGCAGTCTTTGCCGGCGAATCCTCTGGCCCACCATGGCGATGCCAGTTTCGATTTGACGCACATGGTTGGGATAGACCGGCAAGCCGAGGCGCCGCAGCTGATCGATCAGATCGGCCCGGGATGGATCGGCGTACCAGGTCTCCACTCGCCATCTGGCCGCCATTTCGGACATTCTCCGCGCCAGCTCGTCGAACGGCAGATGCGGCTCGTAAATCTCCTCCACTATCCGTAGTATGCCGTCCTGGCTTTCGGCCCCAACCAATACAGCTGTCGGATCTGTCCATCCCCAGTCAATTGCACCGGCCACACGCACCGCCGGCGACGACAATGACCCAGATGCCGCGCGAACTATCCCGGCAAATTCAGGATAGACCAGGCCATCCGCCGCCGCCCATAAGCCTTCGAGCAGCCTTTTGCGCCGGACGCCCGACAGTGCCGACAGAGTGCTTCGATACTGCTCGCCGGCAGCCGTCCATTTACCGGCCTGCCACAGCATGGGGTTGTCTTCGTGCCTGGACACGAAGAGAAGGCATTTCCCCGCCACGGTGCGGGCATACAGCCAGTGAGATGGATAGGACGGGTTACAGTCGCCAATGATCTGTTGCCAGGGCATCACTCCGTGCCGCAGCCGGGAAATCAACTTCTCCCAGTCTTCGAGTGTGAGTTCAGTCGCCTCGCCGACCACGATCATGTCATATTCGCTCGACATGAATCGATCCGGATGATCCAGTCCGCCCAGTGCTATTTCGGAACCATTCGGCAGATGATATGAGGATCTGTTTTCGCGCTGCGCCCCGAATTTCGACGGATGACCCGGTGGTATGACCCTGTTTTCCAGCGTCACCATGACGGACTGGGTCATCGATGCTCTGGTTTTACGCGCCAGGAGCGCGCGCATGCCTGGATATTTTTGGGTGAAAAAGTAGAGCCGTTCGAGGATTCCGCGTGTTTTTCCCGTCCCCGCAGGTCCGCTGATGAGAATCTCCCGCTCCCGGCGCCACCAGAGCGAGCGGATGGCGCCGTGCGGCTGGTATGTGTCGCAATTCTCATTGGAGGGTATCCGGCGGTCGGGATTCGTCTGGATCCTCTGGGAGAACGAGGATTTTGCCGATTGTCTGGCCATTGCTGGTAACGTCCGCGCGCTGCGAATACTTCGCCGGCTTGGCTCCTCGCAGTAAAAACATCAGGAGTGCGTCGGAATACTTCCGGCTCGCTCCTTTAATCTCGCCCTGATACCAGACCGGCTCTTCGTGACCTTCAACCGCGCGCCGCCGCGCCTCGGCCTCCAGCAGGTCCGCCGCGGCTTCAATCGCTTCATCGCATTTCGCCTGGAATGCGGCGTTTTGCCGCCACTTCCAGGCCGCCTGCCGGCTCACCTTTGCCGCCCGCGCCGCGAGCGTGTAGTTCCCGCTTTGGGCGAGCGCGGCGAGCATCTTCTCCTTTTTGCGCGCACTCGAAATCATGCGTTAAAGACCCGTTCAGTGTTAGCCGTGTTCGCGTTTGCCCGCATCCGAGTAGTGCCCGCTCTATCGCCCGCACTACTGAATGAACCTCGTTCCCTCGATCTCCCCAGGCCCGGCACCGCAGCGTAACCTGTGCAAAGTATCTCTTCGCCGCCTGCCGATCAGCAGCGGTTCGCAGCACTCCCGTTCCAGGCGGCAGCTTCTGTGCCGGCGACGGCTGTGTTCCTCGCAGGTCAATCCGGGCCTGGGCGCTTCTCCTTTGCTCGGCCATTCGCCAGGACAGCATGCGACGTTTAGCTGCAACGAAGAGATAGCCGGGAGAACAGGCCCGAGGGCGAGATCGCAGCAAGGAATAAAGGTCCAGGGTGACCTGTGAGATCGCGTCGGCGCGCGAATCGGATTCCCACCGCCAACTCCATGCGGCCGCTCTGGCCGCATCACGTATCTTCTCCATATCTACTTCCACACCAATATTATTACCGCAAAAACGGATTTTGCCAGCTTTGGTGTGCCGATGGGCGTAAACCGGTGTCAACCGGCGAAGAAAATCTCCCAGTAATCAGAATGTTTTTGTCGATTTTTCGGGCCGTAAAGGCGGGAAAGGAGTAAAAAAAGCGGGCCGCGTGGAAAAAGCGGATGTTTTGAGCTACTTACCGCCCAAAATAATGCTTCAATGGGGCCACGCGGCCCGAATTTCATCAAAAATAGACGATACAGAACATAATCAACGCAAAAATGAAAAGGAAAAAGAGTACCCACTTGAACCAGTTCTGCGTTCCGTCCGACTGCTCCTCCCGTGCGGCCAGAAAGGCCGCTCCCAAGAGGTCGTCGTCATGTCCATGCCCAAAACTGAACATTTCGCTTCTCCTTATCCTCTTTCACTTCCTGCTGATGATTTTTCCCAGGATCCAAAAGACGAAGGCAACCCCTGACAAGGAAACCAACGCCTGAACGCCGGGGATCCCTTTCCACGCAAGGCATAGAGCCACCAAAAGCAGCAAGACACCTGTTGCAAGGATGACTCCGTTCGGAACTTCCCAACTTCTTCTTTCCTTCTTTGGTATCTTCTCGAAGATGTACTGGTCTTGGCTTTTGTCCACTATCACCCCCCCCTGGTGCAGAACCGGGGACGCCATTTGGGATTCGAGCCGGGCGCGGCATTCCGCGCAGACCACTTCTTGCCGCCATAAATGAGGCGTCTCCAGCTTCCCGATCAGACGCTCGCAGTTGCTACACTTTTCCAGTCCCATGTTTTACTCCTTTACTCTCGGACCAGTCGCAAATAGGGGCGCTCGTACGCGCTCATCCTGTTTTCTTCGTTGGCGTTGCGTTTGGGCCAAAGTCCT
>JAJZIF010000283.1 GCA_021810735.1 Acidobacteriota bacterium | reverse complement strand
TCCGTTGTTGAAGTGAATGACCGTGAACCGTACCGCCACCATGTGAAAATAGGCCTGTAGTTGGCCGGCCAATCGAGGATCGCCCGAAGACGCGGATGTGGCGAACAAATAGCAGTTCGCCTGGCCGGCAAGCTTTTCTGCCGCCTCTGGATAGTAACCTCGAGTAATCGAGTCTCCCAACAGCAGTACGTTTGGCAACGCAGGGTTCGGCGCTTGCGGCTTTTCCGCCCACGTCCACTCCACCTTCTCCGTGATCATTCCTGGCGGCAATGGCTTCGCAAATCCAGGCGCTGGAGCAATCATCTGCAGCACACCTAGCAGCAGAATCGTAAGCCAAGTGCGCATTCTTTCGCGGTTGAGCAGGATGGCCTCCTTATCGGTGTCCGGTCAAGCGATGATTCCCCTGAAGGTGCGATCTACAAAACCGAGCCTTCCGTTGCGCCAACCTACTTCATCTTGAATTGTCCTGCGAGCTTCACTGCTAGAAGTAAATTTTCAATGCCAATTGCAATTCCCGCTGCGTGCTTGCGGTATTGGATATTTGGCCAAAAGTTGGGCTATTCAAGGTCGCATCCGGAATTCCCCAGACAGACGTATTGGTGATATTGAACGTTTCCAGGCGGAACTCTGTTTGGACACGTTTGATTGAAAATCTGCGGAAGATCGAAAGATCCAGATCCCGATACCAGTTCGACCGCATCGTATTCCTGCCTACGTCTCCGTACGTGTACTGAGCAGGGGCTTGAAATGCCGCAGTGTTGAACCACTTGGAAATTGTTGGATTTGCCAGATGCGGATCGCCGACCAAGTTGACTCCCTGATAATTATTTCCGGTATTCGCAACGTCGCCTGAGTACGATACTGTGTATGGCCTCCCGGACGTCAGGGTTGCGATCGCATTCACCTGCCATCCCCCCACAACTGCGTCCGCGACACGATTGCCGGTTTGAAACCTCTGTCCTTTGCCGAAGGGTAGAAAATAGGTTACATCGGCCGTAAGCATCTGTGGGAGATCGATGCCGGCGACACTTCGATCGGCAGCGGGGTTGTACGGATTGCGAATAAAGCAGCCTTCCGCGCCGAAGTAGCCATCGCAGGCCACATCGATCGTTTTCGACCAAGTGTAGCTGATCGTATAAGCCAGCCCGGAAGCCAACCTCCGGTCGAACTGTGCCTGCAGGGCGTTGTAGCTGCTCGATCCGTTGCTTTGTTCATACTGCGTCGGAGTGATATACGGAAATGGCGCGCGGAGTTGAGGATTCCCAGGACCAGGCGTCACTGCGACATTGTAAAAACCGCAGCACGGCATATGAGTGGTACGGGATCCAACGTAATTGACACTGAGCAGCGACACCGCTCCAAGCTGCTGTTGAATGCCCAGATTCCATTGGTCTGAGTAAGGATTTTTCAGATACGGCGCGATGAAGTTTGCGGACTGCGTAAAGGGACTGGCGAGAGGAAGAGTGTGGGTTTGGCCCGCTGGCAGATTCAGCGGGTTCTCGGCGGTGGTAGTGACGGTGGTCGAATTCAGGTTGCTCGTGATATCCAGCCCGAAGGATGGCCACAATGCTCCTTCGTTCTGTGTCATTTGCATGATGCCGGACCAGTCATCATAGACCCGATCATAGGAAGCATGCAGGACGCGCTGGCGGTCGATCTGATACGCGAAGCCAATACGCGGCTGGATGTTGTCGATCTGGTTGTTGATCAGGCTCTGGCTCGTTCCTTGCACGACATGCGCGGGAAGAACGCCTCCAGGGATGCACGGCGCAGCTAACAGCGTGGCGCAGGAGCCAAGACCCGCGGTATCTTTGCTAAGAATATAGGTTCCGTTGCGTAGATTGAGCGCGCCTGTAATGTTCGATTTGGTAGAGTTGGGCGCCAGCGCCGGCATGATGTCCCAGTCGTACCGCAATCCAATGTTCATGGTTAGCTTGGGAGTGATTTTCCACTGGTCGCCAGCATAGACCCCATTGACCCACCCGTTTTTAGGGAGCTTGAGATTGTTCCGCCGTTCACCGTTATTAGGAACTCCAATCAGAAATGATGCCAGAGCGTTGCCCGTATTCTTCTGGTTTTCGAGGTTGGAAGTCTGAAAGGCCGAGAAGCCAAGATTGCCATTGGCATTCAAGATGCTCTCAGTGTTGTTGCTGACCATGGCGCCAGCTTGCCAGGTATGGCGACCGGCCAATTTCGTGAAGTTGCCGCTCCACTCGTAGATATCGCCATCATTATTGGCGATATAACTGGGCCCTCCTCCCGCGTAGCCGGTGACTCCGATATCGGGAACCTGGCAGGCAAGTGGTCCGAGATAACCGCATGCGAAGAATGGGTTGAATCCACTCGCGGAAACAGTGTGCGTAAATGCCACGGGGTTTGCGAACTCTTGCCACACATGTCCGGCAGTGATCTGCAGGGTGGCGGACGCTCCAAAAGTATGCAGGTAGCCCACGCCCCAATTCTGCGCGTCACTGATATTGTCGGATACCAGTCCCTGGAACCCTCCGGACGAAGTCTGAGTTGCATGCAGTTGGCTCAGCCGTGCCCACAGCGAATTCGATGGATTGAAATCCTCATCTAGCCGCAGGCTGTAGTTATTCTGGCGGGTCAGCGTCGGTGTGGTGTCCACGCCATTGAATCCGGAGACCAGGGGAACAGGCGCGGGATACATCTGTTTCATCAGCGTCTGCATCACCGGGTCAATCTCCGACGAGACATTATTATTTGGAAAAGGTGTCCGCAGGAACTTCCCAGGATTGTTCGGATCGGGGGCAGTCGTATACGGGTTGTACAGTTGCTGCGGTATTGCGCTAAAGTCGCCGTTCAACTCAGCTGCTGTGGGCACATTGTAGAGCCGCTCATTGGCGGAGTTGATATTCGTGCCTTCAAATGAGCCGAAAAAGAATGTATGGTTCCTGCCGTTGTAGTGTGGAAACAAGACCGGACCGCCGATCGTAAGGCCATACACGCTTTGCTTCAAAGGCGTCTTCTTGGTCAGCAGCGGATCGCGCGCGTCGAATGCGTCGTTGCGCAGAAATTCCCATACATCCCCGTGATATTCATTCGTGCCCGACTTTGTAACGACGTTGACAATTCCTCCCATCACGCCGCCAAACTGGCTCTGATCGTTGTGCGACTGGACCTTGAATTCGGCGATGTCATCCACGATAGGCTCGACTGCATACTCGCTGAACCAAAACTGCTGGTTGACAATCCCGTCCAGCAAATAAAGATTGCTCCGATTCATCTGCCCGTTCACCGACGGGAATCCGAACGACCCGATAAGGATGGCGAACCCGCCACCCCCGCCTTGCCCTGTATCCGCCCTGCTCGATCCTGGCGTAAGGGTCAGCAGTTGCGTGAAGTTCCTCCCATTCAGGGGTAGCGCATTGACCGCGGTTTGATTGATGACAGTACCTAGATTTGCCGTCGATGTTTCCAGTTGGGCCGAAGCCGCCGCAACCGTGACCTGTTGGACTTGGGTACCCACAGTCAAAGAGAAATTGAACGTCGCGGTTTGGTTCACGTAAAGTACAAAGGGGTTTTGTTTCGCGGTGGAAAAACCCGCCTTGACAACTTCTAACGTATAGGTGCCCGGGGCTACGTCGATAAAAGCGTAGTCCCCCACCGAATTGGATTGAGTCGTCCGCTCCGTGCCCGTGGAGATCTCCCGCAGGTTGACCTGAGCGTCCGCGACTACCGCGCCCGTACTGTCCCGCACCGTGCCATTGATTGCGGCAGTGGAAAGCTGGGCGTCTATGCTGGAAGAGCTGAGCAGCAGACCTATTCCGGTCAATGCCACCAACACCATGATGCGGCCCCAGGACGCTGACAGAGAATGGGAGCTTCTAAGTTGTCGATTCATTGTTTACGACCTCAATACACTCAATGCGGAAATATGGAGCGTTTTCTGGACAGTTACGGATCATAAGGACTGACAAACTGACCTGTCAAGCCAAATGTTTCTCAATTTTGGATCGATATGAATCATCTGCCAGGACCGAAAAACCTCCACGCAGTACGAGGTGATAACAGGGCGCGAGATTCAGATGGCGTAGTCGCCCATAATATCTATACGGTGGTGTTCGTCACGATATTTGCCGTTCCTTTCTCTGTATGACTCTTCAGGCGCCGTGTCCCGCATCGTTCTGCGGCGGGCTTGTCTCGCTGGATGTACAGGAAAAGTGTTCCTTCACATTTCTCCATTGCGTTGGCTTGACAATGAATCATTGTGAAACATAGGATTCAATTGTTTTCTGAATCACGCCAACGTCCAATGCGCTCGCGCTATCGCCCCGCCCCTAACCATGATCGGTCGCCCGAGTCTGTGTAGACAGGGTATTTGGTAGGATTTTAGGGTCGATTCCGGCGCAAGATGCAAGTACACCACGCTCGGTGAGGAACCGGCGTCGCCGATGGGGACCAAGAGGAGAAAATTCATGAATCGTCGCAAATTTCTTGGACTGGTGGGAAGCGGCATTGCCGCCAGCAATCTCGGCCCGGCGCTTTCCATGGCGCAGGATCGATCCGAACCTACTTCCGGCCGTCCTAACTTTCTTTTCATCATTTGCGACGATCTGATGTTTCGCACCATTCATAGCCTCACCAATCCAGAGGTCCAAACGCCGAACATGGACCGCCTCGCTGCCTCCGGATGCGCCTTCACACATTGCTTTCACCAGGGATCGTGGAGCGGAGCGGTTTGCCTTCCCAGCCGCACCATGCTGAACAGCGGGCTCACCGCATTTCACGCGCAGGCGGGAATCGATGAAGTCCCTACCTGGGGTCAGACGCTGGGAAACGCCGGATACGACACCTATATCTGCGGCAAATGGCACCTCGACACAACAGTCCTGCAGCGCAGCTTCAAGGAAATGGGACCGGTAGCGCCAGGCATGTTGGTGTCCACTCCGATGGGCGGCGCCGCCTACGACCGCCCACGGCCGGGAGACAATTGGCAGCCATGGGACGAATCTCTCAAGGGTCATTGGCTTCACACTCAACTCTGGGCGAACCAGACGCCGGACAGAATCAAGCACGCGGATGTGTTGTACAGCGACTGCTTCGTCGATCATCTGCTGAATAAGGCCGCCAAACGCGATGCGCCGTTCTTCATGTATCTGGGTTTCAATTCCCCGCATGATCCGCGGCAATCACCCCGGGAATATCTCGCTCGCTATCCGCAGGACAAGATCGAGGTTCCGCCAAATTTTCTACCCCGGCATCCATTCGATCTGGGAGATTACTACATTCGGGATGAAATGCTCGCGCCATTTCCCAGAACTCCCGAGGACGTTCAACTGCATCGCCGCGAATATTATTCTCTGATCACATTCATGGATGAACAGATAGGGAGAGTTCTGGATGCGCTGCAGCGATCCGGCAAAGCTTCCAACACCTACGTCATCCTGACCGCCGATCATGGATTGGCCGTCGGTGAGCACGGGTTGATGGGCAAGCAGAATATGTATGACTGTAGCGTTCGGATGCCCTTGATGATTTCCGGCCCGGGGATTGCCGCAGGAAAGCGAATCGACGAAATGGTGTATCAGCACTGCATGTATGCCACCACGTGCGACCTTGCCGGCATCCCCACCCCTCAGACCGTCGAATTCCCAAGTCTCGCACCGTTGATTCATGGCCAGGGCCAGCC
>JAJZIF010000282.1 GCA_021810735.1 Acidobacteriota bacterium | reverse complement strand
ATCCGGGTTGCCCCCCCACTCGCTGCCAGACCAGGAACCACCTTCCGGTCTCCTCCCCGGCAGTGGGGTGTTGATGGTGTGAATGGAGGCGCCAATCCCGCCGCGCATGACTCGAATCGGTTCCGCGGCCGCTATGTAGATCTTGGCGGGAAAGGGTTGTCCAGCACAATTGCCAGCAGCCTGCAATCCAGGAAAAGAAGGGCTTTGACTGGAAGCTCCACCGGGAATTGAGAGGGCCCCGAGCGCAACAGGGGACACGACCGCAGCACTCGCACTTGCAAGGAGAAATCTCCTTCTTGTCAGATTCATCATTATCATCCTTTCAAAAACCTTCTGGAACATAAACCGGGTAGTGGATTGTAGCTGTACAGGTGGCAGTGTTGTGAGTCGTCGAACGAGCCGCTATTATTATGCCTGTTTGCTATCTCGTCTTGCACAACCGATTTTGATTCCGCATTTCTGAAACAGCGCGAACTGGGACTGATCCAGCAAGAGGGTCAAAAGGATAAGAGTTTCGGTGGCACCGCTTTTTGCTCGAGCATAATCCGTTGCCGACTCCCTCGTAAATCACTTAGAAATTTCGTCGATTTTTGGCAAGCATATGTAAATTCCCCTTTCTTGAGGAGTAGCTTTGGAATAAATGCAGGAAGATTGCGCTCCAGGCAAAAGAGGGGCATCTTCTCTCGTGGCCGGGAAAGCAAAATGAGAATTCCGGTTCAATCAACAAGTCTCCTGAACGGCGATCGCGTCGCCATTGTCGGCGGCGGGCCTGCCGGTTCGTTTTTCGCCATCCATCTTCTTCGGGAAGCCAAGCGGCTCGATCGAAACATCGAGGTTGTGATCGTCGAGAAACGTGGTCCGTCCGACCTGAACCTCGACGACTTTCAATGCAAGGGATGCAACTTTTGCGCCGGCCTTATCTCCCCGAGGTTGAATGAGATATTCGAAGAGTGTGGCCTCGTTGTTCCGGAGGAGATCATCCAGGAACGCATCGACTACGTCTGGATACACGGGCAGTGGAAGAACCTCCGTCTTCGAGTTCCCAACGACAAGCAGATGTACTCAGTGTTCAGGGGCTTGTTACCCGGCAGAAGGACCGGCAAACCTGCGGGGTTCGATGGGTTTCTGCTCGGTGAAGCGGTTAAGGAAGGCGCGCGCATCCTGTATGGTGAAGTCCAGACGATTGCCTACGATGCGTCTGGGATGCCCGAACTCACGATAAGGACACCATCCGGAGAGAATGTCTCGCTCGATGCCAGCTTCGTGAGTATCGCAACCGGAATCAATGCGCACTACGGCTCTCCTTATAGTGCCGATGGGCTCATCGTCTCCGTCAAGCGGTTGAATCCGTCGTTCGTTCCCGGTAAGACCCGAAGGGCCCTCATCTTCGAGCTCGACGTGGGTGAGAACTTTCTCAAACGCAACATGAATCGGGAGATCTACTTCATCGAGTACGGCTCGAAACACCTCGCCCTTGAGCATACTGCGCTCATTCCCAAGGGCAGGTTCTTAACCGTCGCCCTGATCGGCAAGTGTATAGACGAAGCGGTCTTGCCACGAGACAGTCGGCAAATCATCCGCGATTTCCTGACGTTGCCGCAGATTGACAGCATCTTGCCAGGCATTGCGGCAGCTCCCCTCGCCTGTGTTTGTGCTCCCAGAATGACCGTGGCCACTGCGGCATTTCCTTTCGGCGACCGGTTTGCCATCATCGGTGACGCAGTCGGGTCGCGATTGAACAAAGATGGTCTCTACTCAGCCCACGCGACGGCGAGCCAGTTGGCACAGGCCGTGCTCCATGAGGGAATCGATAAGCAGGCTCTCGCCCGGGGATACGGGAAGACCATCGCATGGCTTGTGGCTGACAATCGGTTCGGGCGTATAGTATTTGCCGTGAGCCGGGTAGCGTTCACCATGCCCCTGGTGAGCCGCGTCGTGTACCAGGCATTTGCTACCGAGTACAAGGTGCGCGACGAGCCG
This sequence comes from Acidobacteriota bacterium, assembly GCA_021810735.1. The sequence continues at coordinate 3,676 of JAJZIF010000282.1, read as the reverse complement.
AGTCGGCCCCTGAGTGCAGTGCTATGGAAGATCGCCAGCGGCACAGCCGACTATCGGGAAGTGTTTCGGGAGATGTGCGGCTACGACGTTCTGCGATCCGTTCTCGCCGGTGCGGTGGTCACGGTAAGGAACGTGGCGTTGGAGCTGTTTCTAGGCGTGCAATGGGGGGAGTACGGACGCTATCCGACAGTCGTGCTGAAAGAGAAGCGCGAAGCGCTAAAGGAGCAACTTGCTTCAGGTCTGGGAATGGAACTTGGCAAATCGCCTGACTTCGAACGCATGTACTGGATCAAGATCCGGGGTTCCGAGGAAGAGATCATGGAGGAACTCGCCAAGTTCGGCCAACCCAATGCAAGGTTCCTCAAGCTGCGAATCGTCAATATGCGACAGATCCAGGGAACGCCCAACCAGGTGGGATCGGTAATTCGATACAGGGTACCGTTCGTGCAGTTGGCCGCGGAACTGCGGCTGACCAATAGAGTTCGCTTCGAGACCTTGCTCTATCAGGCCGACGAGGGGCTTGTGGATCACGGGAAACTCATCTTCAACGTCGCCCCGACCACGGACGGAAACCGCAGGCTCTCCATTTACGCAGAGTTCGACTACAAGAAAGGCAAGGGCTTCGCGAGTCGGATAATGTGGAAGGGTGCCAGATTATTGTTTCCCGAGTTCGTACACGACGTCGTGTGGAACCATGCCGTGTGCACAATCAAGGAAGATGTCGAGCGGAAGCAGGGCCACGCCTAGTGGAGAGTGTGCAAAGTTGTGGGTAGTGTCATGCTGACAGAACCTGTTGGGTTTGGTCAGCGACAGGCCGGAAGCCTTTGCGCCAATGACGGAATGCGCCTTCCAAAGTGCCGTTGAGCACCTGAATGCGAACGTCGAGAAAGCTCTGGACGGTGTACCGGTTCCATCGCATCTGCTGTTTCTTCACCATCCGTTACCCGACAATTTCATTGACTGCGGACTCGACAAACCCAGTTGAGATCCGTTGACCAGCGCGGTAACGCTTATCGTAATCGGGCATGGAGTCTGCATTCAATTCCAGATAGCGAATCGTCTCCAACAGCGTGTGCGTTATACATCGGTGCATAAATAAAGGGACATATATGGCATACTGGCGCCGGGAGGCCATATGCCGCCACGCCTGTTGCAATTGCATCCCAGCGCCTATCAGCGGTTGGTTCGCCTGAGCAAAGAAGCAGAAAGAGATGGGGCCTACCGTGTGGCGAAACGATCGCGCGCCGTGGCGCTGAATTCCGAAGGACGTACCAGCGGAGCATTAGAGCATTTTCACAGTTGCTATAGAGTGCCGAAGCGGGTTCTGAGCCATGCTTCGGCGTTCCCCGGAGAGAGCTGCGGCAACAACTCGGAAATGGCTTCCTCCAGTGCTTCTTTGGTGCGAGCCTGGACCGAGCGCAGCAGCAGTTTGAGCTTCGACCAGGCCTTTTCGATGGGGTTCAGGTCGGGCGAATAGGGCGGCAGGTAGAGCAGTTCCGCGCCTGCCGCCGCGATCCTCTCCCGCACGCCATCGACCTTGTTGGCGCTGAGATTATGGGGCTGGTTTCGCTGCTGGCAATGCAGCAGCGCTTCCCGTCTGTTTCATGAATCGCCGGATGCGGAACCGCACGTCCGGTGGCGTGGGAGGACGGCGGGAGTAATCCCGCCTCCTACCCGATCGCGCGAAACCTGGATGAAACGGCCGATGTAAACTTGCGATGTGGACCGTCGCACCGTATTGAAATCGATGTTGAGCGCCGCCGCCAGCACTCTGTCTCCGTCGCTAGGGCTTGCCTCGCCCGCCAACCCATCCCGCTCGATCAATCCGCGCTGGTATGGCTTCAATCTGCTCGAATATTTCTCCATCGATCCGGACTGGATGAAATATTTCCCATTCAAAAACGATGGCAACTTCCAGGGAGACGACTTTCGCTGGATCGCCGACTGGGGCTTCAATTGGGTCCGTCTGCCCATGGACTATCGCTTCTGGACCGACCCAAACGATCTGATGAAGATCCACGAACAGAAGGTCGAGCCGATCGATCATGCCATTCGCTTGGGACAGAAATACGGAATCCACATCAATATTTCCCTGCATCACGCGCCTGGAGAATGCATCCTCGGCGGCATGGACGCGGAGCGTACCGGCATCCATGTCACCTCAGAAAAAACCAGTGTCTATAAGGATCCGGCCACGCTCGATGCTTTTGTCCATCAGTGGGCCTATTTTGCCGCGCGCTACAAAGGCATCTCCAGCAACGACCTCAGCTTCAACCTGGTGAATGAGCCGAAAGAAAATGGAAAACCAATTTCCCAGGGAGAAAAGGACTACGTGCGGGTCGCGAAGATGGCCATTCAGGCAATTCGCGCCATCGATCCACAGCGCCTGATCGTCACCGACGGCTACCCGGTCGGAACGCAACCGATTCCCGGTCTGTTCGACACCGGCATTCTGCAAAGTGCTCATGATTATGTACCCGCACTGGTGACGCATTACGGCATCCCCTGGGGACCTTCTGGAGCGCAGATTGGCAAAGAGCCGGTCCCCACCTGGCCGCTGAAAAACGCGCAGGGTAAAATCATCGAGGATCGCCAGACCATCGAGGCAAGGTTCCATCCCTGGGGAGATCTGGCGCAGCATGGAATTCCCATCCATTTTGGCGAGCTCGGCTGCGGCAATCACACGCCTCCGTCCGTCGCCTACGCCTGGTACAACGACACCTTGGACATGATCGGCGGCCTGCGTTCTGGATGGGCACTGTGGAATTTTCGAGGTCCCTTCGGCATCCTCGATACCAACCGTACGGGCACGCGCTACAAAAACTGGCACGGGCATCAGCTGGATCTCACGCTTCTCAACATCCTCCAAAGCAAAATGCGCGCTGTGTGAGTGCTCGAATCGCAGCCGCCCGAACGACCTTGCAATTATGACGACCGAGACTCCCACCCACCACTCGATGATCTTTGAAGCCATGCCTGCCAATGGTCGCGTACTGTCGATTTCGAGTATTCTGAACCTCCCGTTTTTTCTTGCGTACTCTCTCCCCTGGGTACATCATGAAAGCCATTTCTCTCGATCTGGGCGGCTCGCACGTCAAACTGGCAATCATTGAGGATACAACCATTCTCGTGTCGCAGAAAATCTCCGTCTTGCCTTGCAGCGCACGGGTAAGGCTGAAGTAGGGGCCATGACGAGCATCGGATTGTCGGCACAAGGGGCCCGGGCTTGCTGCACTTGACCATGCGTTCAGACAACGAGCCACGGCGCATGGGCCCTGGTTTAGCCAGTTCTGCGGCGAGCTGGCGAAGTTCGGTGGGAGGCGATGGATCGTTCATCTCTATTACGGCTCATAACGCCGTATGAACAACAAGAAAATACCTGGTTTTTGGCATCCAATTCCGGTGTCGTGCGCCCGGTTGAAACAAAGTCTTTGACACCCGCCGCCACCGACGTCTATAGTTCAGCGCGGAAGTAGTTTGTGTCGCCGAACCGCAGCGGCGTTGCGAGATCGGGCGCATTCATTCGGGCAAAGAACAACGGGCCCGGTGTTCTCAGCGCCAACACGCGGACACGCGGATACCTCACACATACTCTCGAGGACAATCTCTGATGGATTTCAGGCGAAAGATTGCGGCGAAACGAGTGCAGCTCAGGAAGATCCTTACGATAGCGATG
>JAJZIF010000281.1 GCA_021810735.1 Acidobacteriota bacterium | reverse complement strand
CCGCGCGATGGCCCGCCGGTGCCTGGCCGGCCTGCCCACGCCGCCCGGCCAGGAGGCGACCAGCCCCTCAATCTCAATCATGCTCAGAACCGCTGCCAGTTGACGATGCTTGTCCGACAGCGGACCCAACTGCTCATCGAGCGCCGGGAACAGTACGCCTTGCAGGATGCGATGAAATTGATGCAGGATGCCGGAAACGGTAAGCTGCATACGGTGGGGACGCCTTTCACTTTGGAGTTGGTCTTCGTAACCCTATTCTAAAGTCGGCAATCCCGCCTCATAAATCACGCTGTGCTCTGATTTTTGCAAGAGGCTCCAGTGACAAGATTTTCTTTTGGATTTGTGGAGACAACACGGGCATAGCTGCCGCCTTCGATTTCAAGCGCGGCGCTTCCGCGCGAATACCGCAGGATGTCTTCCGCGTTGTAGCGGGTGGCCCGCTGACGGTCTGCGCCTGTCATGTCCTGGCGCGGAACCAGCAGGCACAGATGCCGCAACGTGTGAGCCGTGAAGCCCGTGGCTCCGGCACGCTTCAGACGCTGGCCGAGGATTATGGGGTTGAGATGATCTCCCCCAACCGAATCCAACCGCAAACAGAAGACCCAGGATGGCCGACCGCTGCGACGCTACCGGCGCAGATGGAAGATCGAAAGAGTCTTCGCATGGATGCAGAACTACCGCCGCCTTGTACCCCAATGGGAATACCGCATCGAAAACTTCCTCGGCTTCGTACAGCTGGCGTGCCTAATGATGCTGCTCAGGCATTTATGAGATGGGTCCTGGGCTCTGCTTTGCAGGCTTGCCGCAGGTGGGAACGCCCGGTTCAATCGCCGTGCCCTCTTCGTAATCGTTCCATGTTTCCAGCATCAGAAAGGGAATCGGTTCATCGGCCGGGAAGTATTTGCGCCAGAAGTTGAACGTGTCCTGAAACGTCTGGCCGCAACGCGCAGACATGTGTCGATTCAAGGTCCACGCCGCTTTGCTGTCGTTGAACTGAGACCATGCCCCACCGACGATGATCTTGTCGGAATATTTAGAAAGCATGGTCTTATAAAAGGTATTTAGATATTCCTCGCCCCAGTGGCTGCCGTCGGGCGCCCATCCCTGCGGTCCAGGGTTGATCCAAGGGTAGAACCCATCAAACGCATCCGCGTACTGGCCAGGCGGATTTTCATCGATTAGCAGTGGCGCAGGACTCCACTTGTTCACTACGGACCTCACCTGGTCCCAGTTTGTGTGCATTCCGTTCGGCCAAATGAAGATTATCGGACGGCCTTCGTAAGTCAGGTACGCCTGATGTCCCGGCGACTTTGGCGAAAGGTAGGTGTCGTGAAACATCGTGAAATCGGCGATGGCTTCGTCGGTGGCTCCATCTTCTTCGCTGGTCTCGTCATACATCATCGCGACGTGGAAGTGCTGTTTCGCGGCAGTGGTCTGCATCCGGGCATAGCTTTGATCGATGAAGGGCTCGCGATCGCCGTACCAATCCACCACGAACGCCGAAATTCCCATGCTTTTCGCCTCCTGAATCTGCCGGCGTATCACAGCAGGATCGTGGGACGAGTAGCCGACGGAGATGTGCTTGGAGAATCCGAACCATGCTTCGTAGAGAGCCAAAATCTCCGGGGATGTTCCGGCGGCCTTATATTTCAATTGCACCGGCGCGGGCAACCCGGGGCTCGAGCATCCATGGGGCAGAAGGAAAAGAAAAAATAGAGTAAGGATTGCACGACCTAACATAGGAATACCTATTAGAAGCACTCAAGAATGTGATGGGTTGTCACCATGATGAAAAATAGTTGGCTCCCATTGCGTTTACGAGCAGCCAGAACCTGGGTTGGCGCATCGAAATGATTTATTGCGGATTGAATCTCATCTCCGAGCCTTACCGGCTGCCTGTGCATATCTTTGCCGGCCTGATTCCACCGGATTTCCCCTGTTTGGTAACTGGAGCCTCAAGAAGTGTTAACAACCACGACACAGAAGCCGACAACGCTGCGAGCACGGGTTCTGTCGGGGAGCTTCATCCTGCTCTCTGGCTCAGGCCTTGCAACCGCGACCAACTTTGTCTACAACATCGCTGTCGCGCGATTTCTGGGCCCGAACGGCTTCGGTGACGCTACCGCAGTCTATACTCTGCTCACCTTGGTCTCGGCTGTGACGCTCTCCTTCCAGATCATTTCTGCGAAGGTTGTGGCGCAACAGAAGTCCCCGGAGGGAAAGTCTGCCGGCTATCGAAGTTTTCATCGTGGCGCATGGGCGTCCGGCATAGCCGTTGCATCGATGTTGCTGCTGTTTTACAGATCCATTGCCAGTTATCTGAATCTGGCTGATCCGATTCTCATTCTGCTGCTCGCGGTAGGAGTCGCATTCTACATTCCACTGGGGAGCCGGCGCGGCTACCTTCAAGGCGCCTACGGGTTCCGTCGCCTCGCTAACAACCTCGTCTTCGAGGGGGTGATACGACTCGGCGGTTCGGTGCTTCTTATCTTGCTTGGTTTCGGTGTTCGGGGGGTGATAGCGGCAAACTCCGCGGCTGTTGTGGCGGCCTATCTGACGATAGTACCCAAACTGGCGCTCCGGATTCCGAGTCCTCTTCGCCGTTCCTATGCCCTTCGCGAAATGTCGCAGGCGATAATCTTTTTTTCCGGCCAGATGTTGATCAACAACTGTGACATCGTGCTGGTGAAGCATTTTTTTCTCCTCAGAGCGGCAGGTCTATATGCCGCTGTGGCGATGGTGGGTCGAGTTGTTTTTTCCTTCTCCCAAGCTGTCGTGAACAGCATGTTCCCACATGTAGCGGGCACGGACAAGGAGGAAAGGAAAGACCTCACAGTCATCGCAACTTCTCTGCTGCTGGTGTTGATGATCGGTTCTATCCTGGCCTTGGGCCTGCGACTGACACCCGATTGGATATGGAAAGGCTTCTTCGGATCCAAGTTTGAAATCGCCGGACCGTACGGTCTTTCCTATCTATTGGCGTTGTATGCCATCACCGCGGTTGTGTATTCCCTCAGTGCCGTGATCATCACGTACGAGATGTCTTACAAGATTGCGAACACCAGTTGGGTACAGTTGGCGTTCAGTGGTGTCGTCATAGTCGGAATCTGCCTCTTTCATTCGTCTTTACGGCAAGTCATCCTGGTACAGCTAGTGCTGATGTCCGTTCTTCTCGCTCTTGTGGCAGTGCCCTTCCTTCTCAGCTCATTGAGCGACCCATACAAGGTGCAGAGGGGCGAGATGTTTCAACCGGTCAGGGTCCTTCGGCGCGTCTCGGAAGATGAGGTCATCGCAGAATTTCTAAAGAGTGATTTCCATAATCCAGTTTTTCGCGAGTATCAGGAATCGCTGCGTGACATTGTAGTGAACCCTGACATCGATAATGCAGGCGAAAATGCAAAACGGCGGGCGCTGTTCTTCATTCGGCACCGTGCCTTGTGGAATGAGCTTCCCGCCGGAACAGAATGGTATGAGGTAGAGCTGAAGACAGCAGACCTCGCTCAGATTAGGGTATTTCCCCGGGCCCAGTGGCGGAAAATCGCGCAGGGAAATTTTTCGGTCGTCGCAGTAGCCGAGTGCGTGAGTAGACGCCAAAACGTGATCGACAATCAGTTTCTAGTGAAACTCGCTGAGATCGGCGATCGGCTCGGCCAGCAAGATCCTGGGATCGGCCCCGTGGTCCTGATCGGCGTTAGCGAAAGCGAGACTCTAACGATTTTGGATGGGAATCATCGACTTGTCGGGGCAATGCTGGCAACGCCAAGTCGCGTGCATAAGCTTCGATTTCTATGCGGCCTGTCGCCACGGATGACAGAGTGTTGTTGGTACAACACGAATTTCGGAACTCTTCTTCGCTATGGGAGAAACGTTCTGCGGAGCGGCACACTGAGCCCGAAGGCGGAATTGTCGCGTTTTTTGCAGGGCTCGGGATAACCTCAACTTCGCAGGCGAGGAGCCGGAGGATGCAATTCATGCGAGGCGTGAGCGGCTTCGCTCGTTGGAAGTACGGACGTTGGTTGTAAGAGACACAAGATTGTCGGGAGGCGGGAACATGGCAAATATAAAGCGCGCTGTGGTGGTGAAGCGGTTGCCGAAAATCAAAAGCGTGAAACAGGGACGGATATTTCTTCGTGAAATGCAGAGCTGCATGAACATCGACCGTCCTCGTGTGGTCCTGGACTGTTCAAATGCGTACCAATTGGACCGGTCCGTTATTTACCTGCTGTTATGTTGCCTAGAGGAAGCGATGAAGCGAAATGGCGATGTGAAGCTCGCAGCTTTGCCCGCAGGCGCAGGTGCGATCCTGGAGCGCAACGGAGCACACCGTCTTTTTGATATCCATGACACGACTGCTGAGGCGGTGAGCAGCTTTCATCAGCTCCCGGCAGGCGCTATTTCACACGCGTTTGTGCCCATGCACTCCCAAGACGAGCCTGAAAGTGCAGCGTAATCAGTGGATGTCCTCATTCGTATGTGCAACAAATCGGTGGGATCGGGGAAACTCAATGAGAATCTCAGGTAATTGGCAACGAAAATGGATCGCTAGCTGCTTGATGATGTTTCTGGCTGTGCCGTTCGGAGAAGCAGCCACAACGCAGCCGCAACCGGCAGTTCCCGGCCGGCAGGCGGCAAGCGGGTCTTCCGCGCAGGCTCAGCCTCAAAGCCCTGATAGCACAAACAACAAGCCAGTTGGCAGCATTGTCGAGCCGCAAGGACCGCCGGCTATCGACCACAATCGGCAGTCGGATACGCCGCCCTCCGCCCCCGAGCAACAGCAAAACAACACTTCGCAACCGGTAGGTGCAGCCGCGGCGCCGTATGAAGCGACCACGGGAGTTGCGGCCTCCAGACCTGCTGGGGCGGTCATCGCGCCGGCAAAACAGAAACGAGCGCGTTCCTTCCTGATCAGGGTAGGCTTGCTCGTGGGGGCAGGCGTCGCTATTGGAACTGTGTTGGCACTATCGAGTGCGAGTCCCAGCCGGCCATAATGACAGAGAACTGGAAACACTCCGAAACAACCGCGGGAGCGTATTCATGCGTGCAAACCAGGAAAACCGGCGCTGCAAATTTGTAAGTTTCTCAGGCATCGATGGCGCCGGAAAGAGTACTCAGATCGAAAATCTTTACACCCGTCTGAAAGATGCTGGTCTATCCGTTCTGTTAATTACCTTCTGGGATGACGTTGCAAGGTTGAAACGAATTCGCGAAGGCGCCGGGCACACCTTGTTTAGGGGAGATAAGGGCGTCGGAACTCCGGCGGCGCCAATCAACCGGCGAGATAAGAACGTCCAGTCATGGCCGATGAGCGGGGTGAGGCTGGGCCTTTACCTTGTCGATGCTGTCTCGCTTCGATTTGCAGTCGAGAAAGCGGTGCGATCTGGTGCGGATTTCGTGATTTGCGATCGCTATGCCTATGACGAGCTCGCGAACCTGACGCTGAGCAATCCAATCATTCGCGCGTATGTTCGGTTGATCATGAAGATTGTTCCTAGGCCGGATATCGGTTATTTTCTGGATGCGGATCCAGTTCAGGCTCGCGCGCGAAAACCGGAGTACCCTCTGGATTTTCTCTATGCAAGCCGCGCCTCTTATCTGATGCTGAGCGAATTCGTAGGTGGGATGACGATCATACCTACGAATTCAATCCAGGATGCCGAGCGGCAG
>JAJZIF010000280.1 GCA_021810735.1 Acidobacteriota bacterium | reverse complement strand
ATAGTGCGCAATCCCGGCGGCGGCGAATCGCTCGCAGGCCTCGGTGTACATGTCGGCAATCGTCTGCTCGTTGGGCACCATCCCCACGCCGTAGCGCGTGCCTCCGGCGATCATCTCGCGGCCCAGGCGAGAATCCTCGTCCACGTCGAGCATGTAGACGCTCAGGTGCGGGACGCCGGTCGCAATGGCTTCGGCGAGCGAGACATTCCAGCTTTCGCGGGTCTGGTGCGGCAGGCCGGCGATCAGGTCCACGTTGATGTCGTCCATCCCTGCTGCGCGGAGCCGTTCGATTTCCTTCAGCGTAATTCCCCGCGTGTGCAGGCGGCCGACCGCCGCTGCTTCCTGGTCCACAAACGATTGCACGCCCAGGCTGACGCGGTTGAACCTCAGGCCCGGGATGGATTGCAGCAGGTCTTCACTCAATTGGCCGGGCGCGCATTCCAGCGTGATTTCCGCAGAAGAGGTGAAAGAAAACACTTCTTGCAGCGCTTGCATGATCTGCCGCATCTGTTCAGGAGAGAGCAGACTCGGCGTGCCTCCGCCGAAATACAATGAATCCGCAATTTCCGGGAGCTTGGCTCCCCACGCATCCGCGCGCTCGGGAATCGCGCGGATGTCCGCCGTCAACATGTCTATGTATGCGGCCATTCGCTCGCCGCCAAATACCCCGGAGGCGAAGTTGCAGTAGCTGCACTTGGCGCGGCAGAACGGGATGGAGACGTAGATTCCGAGCATGGGTGCTGGATTGGACATGACCGGCTGTTTCTCTCCCACGAAACGGTTGCGGGTACAGCATTTCTTCGCCGATGCGGAGAAATGAAGGAAACTTCGTACAATAGCAGTGTCGCATGGCAGATACACAACAGAGCACGCAGCAACACGACGACGATGTGATCGGGAAAGCGTACGACGGTCGCCTGATGCGGCGGCTGCTGACGTACCTGCGCCCGTACCGGCTGCAGGTGGCTATCTCGCTGGTCGCCATTCTGCTGAAGGCCTTGTCGGACATCCTCGGCCCGTACCTGACGAAAGTCGCCATCGATTTGTATATGACCCAGCCCGCCGGGTCGCACCGTTCCCTGCTGGCGCGGCACCTCAGCCGCAACGCGATTACGGGCATCACGGAAATTGCCGGCATTTATCTTGGCTCGCTGGCATTCTGTTACCTGCTGGAGTTTGTCCAGACCTACCTGATGCAGTGGACCGGGCAGAAGGTGATGTACGACCTGCGCAGCCAGATATTCCGCCACATCCAGCGCATGCACGTGGCGTTTTTCGACCGCAACCCGACCGGCCGCCTGGTGACGCGCGTGACCAGCGATGTGGATGCGCTGAATGAGATGTTCACCTCCGGCGTGGTCTCGATTTTTGAGGATGTGCTGGTGCTGGCCGGCATCGTGTTCGTGATGCTGCGCATGAACTGGTGGCTGGCGTTGCTGGCGTTCTCCGTGATTCCGTTCATCCTGATCGCCACCCAGATCTTTCGCAAATATGTGCGCGAATCTTACCGCCGCATTCGCACCACGATTGCGCGCATCAATTCCTACCTGCAGGAACACGTGAGCGGGATGAGCGTGGTGCAGTTGTTCAACCGCGAGGAGCGCGCGTTTCAGGACTTCGAGAAAGTGAATTTGCAGTACATGCGGGCCTTCAAGGACGCGATCATGGCGTACGCGCTGTACTATCCGGTGGTGGAAATTCTCAGCTCCATCGCCATCGCCATCATTCTGTGGATGGGCGGCGGCGGCGTGCTGCGCGGCGCGGTATCGCTGGGCGTGCTGGTGGCCTTCATCCAGTATTCGCAGCGCTTCTTCCGTCCCATTCAGGACCTCAGCGACAAATACAACATTCTGCAAGCCGCCATGGCCGCCAGTGAGCGCGTCTTCAAACTGCTCGACACGCCCGCGGAAATTGTGTCGCCGGTCCATGCGCAAACCGGGGATGGTTCCGGGCGCATTGAATTTCGCCACGTCTGGTTCACCTACCAGCGGCTCGATGACGCCATGCGAGAGCGCCTGCGCGAAAGCACGGCCCCGGAGAAGGAGCATGTCGAATGGGTGCTGCGCGATGTCAGCTTCACCATTGAGCCGGGAGAGACGGCGGCCATCGTCGGACACACCGGCGCGGGCAAAACCACGCTGAGCAGCCTGATGATGCGTTTCTACGACGTCCAGCGCGGCGCAATTCTGATTGAAGGCATCGATGTGCGCGACTGGAATGTGCAGGAACTCCGCCGCCGTTTTGCCGTGGTGCTGCAGGACCCGGTGCTGTTCACCGGGACCGTGACGACCAACATTCGCCTGGGGACCGAGCGAATTACCGAAGCGGAGATTGTGAGCGCGGCTGACCAGGTGAATGTCGGCGACTACATTCGTTCGCTGCCGGAAGGATTTGACGAGCCGGTGCGCGAGGGCGGCAGCACGCTGTCCACCGGCCAGAAACAGCTCATCAACTTTGCCCGCGCCCTGGCGCACAATCCGCGCATTCTCATTCTGGATGAGGCCACCTCCAGCGTGGATACCGAGACGGAACTGCGCGTCCGCTCCGCGCTGACCCGGCTGGTCACGGGCCGCACATCGGTGGTGGTGGCGCACCGGCTCTCGACGATTCAGAGAGCCAATCGCATTCTGGTGATGCACAAGGGCCAGTTGCGGGAGATTGGCACGCATCAGGAACTGCTGGCGCAGCACGGACTCTACTGGAAGCTGTACCGTCTGCAATATAAAGATCAGGAGATTCCGGACGCGGCGATCCATCCCAGCGGCGAGCTCGCCGTGACCGGCGATTGAGCCGCCACGAACCCATCATGACCTCCACTCCAAACATTTTTCTTTCGGCCGGCGAGGCCAGCGGAGAACTCTACGGCGCCATGCTGATCGAGGCGGTACGCGCCGCGCGACCGGACGCCAGATTCTTCGGCCTGGGCGGGAAGGCCATGGAAACCGCAGGATGCGAGTGCGTGGTACGCACGGAAGACATCGCGGTCATGGGCATCACCGAAGTGCTGCGCCACATGCCGCGGATTTATGGCGAGTATCGGCGGCTGTTGCGCAGCATCCGCGCCCGCAAACCGGATGTCGCGGTGCTGATCGATTTTCCCGATGTGAATTTTCGCCTGGCGCGCGAGTTAAAAAAACTGGGCGTTCCCGTCCTTTATTTTGTCAGCCCTCAACTCTGGGCCTGGAAGCAATACCGTGTCCGCTGGGTGCGAGAGCGCGTGAGCAAGATGCTCGTCATCTTTCCATTTGAGGAGAAATATTATCGCGAGCACGGGGTGGATGTGGAGTTTGTCGGTCACCCGCTCGCCGACCTTCCGCTGCCTTCGATCTCGCGCCAGGACTTTGCCAATCGGCACGGGCTGGATCCATCGAAAGAGTGGATAGGATTGCTGCCAGGCAGCCGCGCCAAGGAATTGCGCCACAACCTTCCGGTGATGATTGCAGCGGCCAATCTACTGGGAAAATCCTATGAATATGTCTTGCCGGCCGCCGCCACGCTCGATCCGGAATGGATCCAGATGATGGTCGCGCAAAGCCGTCCTGCGCAACACGGAGCGGGCGTTGCGATTCGCGTCGTGAAGGATGCACGCGCCACGCTGTACCACGCGCGTGCCAGCGTGGTGGCCAGCGGAACGGCCACGGTGGAAGCCGCGCTCATCGGGAATCCATTCATCGCGGTCTATCGACTGTCGAAGTTCAGCTATGCGGTGGCCAGCAGGCTGGTCGATCTGCCGCATGTCGCCATGGCCAATCTGATTGCCGGAAAGCGCATCGTTCCCGAACTGATCCAGGAGGAATTCACGGCGGAAAGGGTCGCATCCTCACTTCAACCATTACTTGAAGAAAGCGATGCCAGATTGAACATGATCCGGGAGCTTGCCGGCGCTCGCAATGCGCTGTGCAGAGACGCGGATGGCGGATTGGACGCGAAGAAAATGACCGCGATCGATCGCGCATCGGAGTGGGTCCTGCGTTTCTTGAATGGCGCCAGTTCCGCTTCCATGGCATCGCACCCCGAGCCACATGTGCATGTATGAGGACACTTCCAGTCGCGTGGAAATCTCGCCTGCTGTCCGGTCGAATGATTGGATTGCTTGCCTGCTCGATGATCGCGCCTCTCATTGCGGCGCAGGCAGGCCAGCCAGCTCAGAACGCGCGTGAAACTCCGCCCATCCGCATCCGCGGATACACCATCGATGTCACGCTCGATCCAGCGCTCCATTCCCTCGCGGCGAAAACGCGGGTCGATTTCACGGCGCTTGAAAATCTGCAGACGGTCTCGTTGCAATTGAATCCGGCGTTGCGCGTAACCGGCGTTGCGGATGACGCGGGAAATCGTCTGAGCGCTGCGTCCGGCAATGGACAGATCGTCGTCACGCCTGCCAGTCCCGTTGCCCAAGGGAGCGCCGCCGCATGGACCTTCGCGTACAGCGGAGCGCTGGATGCTGGAACACATCCGGCCACGGCTGCGAAGGCAGATGGTTCGGCGACATCTGGAAGCGCGGTTCCGCTGGCTTCGGTTGGAAATCCAGTCAGCTATCTGTTGTACGCGGCGCGGTGGTTTCCCATGGTGGGCTATGAAACGGACCGCTTCACAGCAACGCTGCACGTGCATGTGCCAGCGGGAGAACGCGTGTTCGGCAGCGGCTTGACCGGAACGCCCCACGCAGATGCAAACGGCCAGATGGTCTTTGATTTTCAATGGCCGCGTCCGGGATTTCCGGGGGCGATGACTGCCGGATTTCCGGGAACGATTGTCGCGGGAAAATTCCTGGAACCGGTCGCCGACGCTGGCTCCCATGTGCGGGTGTATCGCATCGACCTCGGGGCGGCCGCGAAGACGCAGGCGCAGCAGCCCAGCGGCAAGGAAATCGCCGCAGCGGCAACTCGCCAATACAACGAGTTCACTTTGCAATTTGGACCGACGGAAACGGGACAGATGAACGTAGTCGAGTTGCCGGATGGGACCGTGCCCGCAGCCTGGGCGCCAGAGATTGCGGCCGTTGCGAGCAGGCAGATGGATGGCGACGATTCCTTCCGGTTGCTGGCGAATACCATCGCCCATCAGTGGTGGGGAAACCAGGTGAGCCCGGCGACACGGAGCGATGCGTGGATCACCCACGGGATGTGCCGCTATGCCGAGCTTGAATATCTCCGCCAGGCATCGAAGCCCGACGCGGTAGCCGACGCCATCTTCAATGTATCGGCCAGCGCGCTCGCATACAACAGTGTTCCCCTCGCGGACGTTGCGCGCTACGCCGAGTTTTCACCGGAGTTCCAGGCCATGACGTACGACAAGGGCGCGATGATCTTCCGCATGTTGCAGTGGCAGATTGGCGACGCGGCTTTTCAACAGACGCTGCGCGGCGTTCTTGCGCGCGCCACCATTTCTTCGGCGGAGCTGGAACAGATTGCCGAAACCGCGTCGCACCAGAATTTGCGGCCATTCTTTACGCAGTGGCTGAGCAATACCGGCGCGCCGACGCTGGACGACAAGTGGACGCTCTACCGGCTGGGCAATAACCAGGGATTCCGCATCATGGGCGAAATCGACGAGGACCTGGATTTATTTCAAATGCCAGTGGAGGTGCGCGTGGAAACGGAAGGTAAGACGGTCACGCAACGCGTCAACGTAATGGGTCCGCAGACGCAATTTACAGTCGACA
>JAJZIF010000279.1 GCA_021810735.1 Acidobacteriota bacterium | reverse complement strand
CAAATGGAACCGCCGCATTGCAGCCTCGCGCCTGAACATCAGCTACAAGGCGCTTCTCTACAAGATACGGCAGTACAATTTGTCCGCCCCGGCGCAATCTGCTTAAAATGCAGGACTGATTCCTTTTACTTGCTTCGGATGCGACGCTAATCTTTCCTTTATTGAAGTGTCCATGATGCTCCATAACGTAGTCGTCCATCTGAAAAATTCGGCCGTCCTCCACGGGTACTATCGAACCGACGATTCCTCCATTCAACCGTCGGCGATACCCAGCGATCTCCCCATCGCCATGACCATTGAACCGGAGGACGGCAGTCCAGCCGTGACCTTCAGTATCGAGGACGCCAAGGCAGTTTTCTTTGTCCAAAGTTTTGCCGGCAGCCCCAGTCAGCAGGATGTCAGGTTCTTCGACTCTCTCTCCATTCATCCCTACCTGTGGGTGCGGCTGACATTTCAGGATGGAGAAATCATGGAAGGCAGAGTCTCCAACGACATCGACATTCTCATCAAGAATGCGTTCCGCCTCTTTCCCGTCGACGAGTTGACCAACAACCGCTGCCTGTTCCTTCCCAAAGGCTCGTTGCGCAGTTTTCAGATTATCGGCCTCCTGGAAGAACACTCGTCGCAGCTCGAAGTCACATAGCACCGGTTTTCTATCGGGATTTCCCCAAGCCACCCAGACAGAGCGGCTCGCCGCGGCGAGTTGCTCTGCGATTTCTCCGTCCACGGCAATAGAAAATTCGCCCTTGCTGCCCAAACCTCCTCGCATCCATCGGCAGTCTTGCCCGTAAACCGTCAACCTGCGCCTGCGGACTAGCCGCCTGCCGCTTCGTTCCGTCCCCTTGCCATGGCAGTCCGGACAGCCCCGTCGATGGGTAAACTGTGCGCCGCGGTCCCTCCCACAGTGCAAATCGCTGCACACAAGTCATGGTCCTTTCGTGATGCTTCTTCCACGCCTTGCACAGACTCCCAGCACATCACGGAATCACACGTTCTCACGGGTCCGAAGAGTTTGGCCCCGCAGTTGCAGCTATGTTCGTCGAGCACACTCTACACGCTCAACGTCGAAGGGGCATGCATGAACCATGATGGGTCTTCCGCGCTATTCAAGTCCACCGTCATCCTGCTTGTGGTGTCGGTGGTGGCGATAGCCCTGAATCTTGTCTTTTCTCATTCTCTCCACTTTGAACCTCTGGGCCTGTTCAGCTTTGGTCTCTTCTGCATCGTGTACGGGGCGTCAATCACTTCCTGCTCGCGCCGCAAGGAAGCCCAGGCCGCAGCCGTTTCTTCAAGTCAGCCGAAAGAGCCAACCAATGGCCGTCCCGCCATCGTACGGGACGGCGTGCCCCGGAAATGTTTGTTCGACTCGAGCCTCCGCCCCTGCCACGCGCTCACCATCGACCTGGAGGATTATTTCCACACCGAAGTTGCTTCCCAGGGTGTCTCCTTTGCCCAGTGGGAACATCAGCCCTCAAGAATTGAGGCCAGTACGCATCGGTTGCTGGAATTGCTGGATCGCAATCAGACACTGGCGACGTTTTTTGTTCTTGGCTGGGTGGCCCAGCGTTACCCGCGCCTGGTCCGCGAAATCCATCAACGCGGCCACGAAATCGGCTGCCACAGCCTCGACCACCAGTTGGTCTGCCGCATGACCAAAGCTGAATTCTGCGAAACAACCGCCACCGCAAAAAGCCTGATTGAGGCCATTATTCAGGAGCCGATCTTAGGGTATCGCGCGCCTTGCTTCTCCATCACCCCAGGATGCGAATGGGCCTTCGACGCTCTGGCCAAACTTGGCTTCAGCTATGACTCCAGCGTCCATCCGGTTCACCACCCGCTCTACGGAAATCCCGCCGCGCCACGGGGAGCGTACGCCGTGGCCGACAACCAGCTTATGGAATTTCCGATTGCGACCTGGAAAGTTGCCGGCCGCAACCTGTCCGTCGGCGGCGGCGCCTATCTGCGCCTCCTTCCCTATCGATACATTCACTGCGGCCTGGCTGCCTGGGAAAAAGAAATGCAAACGCCGGCGATGATCTACCTGCACCCGTGGGAACTGGATCCGTACCAGCCGCACATTCCGCTCTCCTTTCCATCCACGGTTCGCCAAACGTGGGGAACCACCCTGATGGAAGACAAACTGCAGCGTTTGCTGACCCAATTTCGCTTCGCGCCCGTTCGCGATACCCATCAGGCCATTCTCGCGGGCAAAGGATACGTGGCCCGCAAATCTACCTTTCAGCATGTGGAAGCAGTGGCACAGGTGGCCGGATGACAACCAAATCGACCGGATCGACTTCGCTATTCCAGTCCGACCTCACCGGTGCCGTGATCCGCCACGTGGTGCATCCCCTGTGGGTAAAATGGGCCCACCCCGCCTTCTCCCGCTACATGCGAGAGTTTGAACGCAACCAGTATCTGCATCCGGATGAACTGCGAAAGCTGCAGATGCTCCGTCTTCGCCAGCAGCTGATCGCAGCCTTTCGCTATGTCCCCTTCTACCACCATCGCATGACGGAAGCCGGTCTGACGCCGCTCGATATTCGCACCCATGAAGATCTGCACCTGCTGCCCGTCCTTACCAAACGCGATATTCAGGACTATCAGGATCTGCTGGTTTCCAGCAATGTTCCGGCCGCCAAACGGGAACGCAACCAGACCGGAGGTTCGACCGGCAGTCCGCTGCAATTCTATGTCGACAAGGAACGCTTCGATTCCCGCATGGCAAGCACCGTCCGCCACAATTCCTGGGCCGGTCTGCGCATCGGCGACTGGTATGCCCATCTGTGGGGCTCGCGATTCGATCTGGGCGACAAACCCGACCCGAATCCAGAATGGCGGCAAAAGTTTTTATATAGAAACTTGACGCTGCACACCGCCGCCGTCAGCGAAGAAGCCATGATGCGGTACGTCGAAATACTCCGGAAGTATCGCCCGCGATACATGGTTTCCTATGCCCAGTCCGCTGTGCTCTTCGCCGAATTCTGCAACGCCAACAAGATTCACGATATCGCGTTTGAATCCATGATCGTCAGCGCGGAGATGCTGCTGCCGGGCAAACGCCAGGTCCTGGAAGAAACCTTCGGCGGCAAGGTTTTCAATCGCTACGGTTGCCGGGAAGTCAGCGTCATCGCCAGCGAGTGCGAATTCCATAGCGGCTTGCACGTCAACGCCGATGCGCTGCTGGTGGAAGTGGAAGCGGCTCCGAATTTGCCGCCAGGTATGGGCCGCGTGTTGGTCACCGATTTGTTGAATCGTTCCATGCCTCTCATTCGCTATGAAATCGGCGATCTGGCGTCGCTCGATGCGAACATGCAGTGCCCGTGCGGACGTTCCCTGCCGCTGGTTGGAAACATCCAGGGCCGCACATCGGACTTTCTTCGGCTTCCCAGTGGACGCATGATCGCCGGCCCCTCGCTGGCATTGCTGGCCGCGGACATGCAGGACGTGCGCCAGGTCCAGTTTATTCAGCCTGATCCGCAACACGTCACCTTAAAAGTTGTCGGCGGCGCCGGATACGGCGCGCGTACCGAGCAGGAGTTGCGCCGCCGCATGCTGCCGTACCTGGAAGACCAGACCAGTCTGACGATCGTCAAGTCCGATTCGATTCCCTCCGAGCCTTCAGGAAAATATCGGTTTGTCAAAACAAGTGAAGATCCGGCAAGCCCGACTGCGGTGAGCCAATAAATAAAAGGACCCATGGGAATATTTCATACACATGTCGTACTGCCTCTTTCCGAACCGGAGCGCTATTCCGGCCTGCCTGGACGCTTGCGTCAAATAGGAAAATTTGAGCGCATGTCCGAGAAACAGCAGCAAAAGATCCAGCTCGATCGGCTGCGCGCTCTGCTGGAACACGCCTACACCACGGTCCCCTATTATCGTAAGCAATTTGACGATGCCGGCTTTCACCCGCGCCAGGCGCGCATCGATCGCCCGCTGCCTCTTCCAGTTCTCACTTGGGAGCACCTTCGCGCCTCCGAGGCCTGGCTCATCTCGACGGCCTGCCCACCGGAAAAACTTCGGGTGACCGCCAGCAGCGGCAATACCCGGGTGCCCATCCGTTTCTATCGCGACATTGAAGGCATCCGCGACAAAGTTGCCCTGAAGCTCAAGCTCGATGAATGGTCCGGAATCAAGCCCGGCGACTCCTCGATGATGCTCTGGGGCACAGGCTCCAGCGCGAAGAGGGAGTCCAATTGGAAATGGCGCATGGATGAAGGCGTTTTCATGCGGCAGACGCCGCCTCCTCCTGGAACGATTGCGCCGCAGGATCTGGAACGATGGCAGTTCCGGTACGAAAAGCAGCGTCCCACGGTTCTTGCCGGCCGCGCCACGGTTCTGGCCGCATTCGCGGCATACCTCATGGAGCATGGAGTTCGCCATAGACCGCACGCTGTCATCGCCACGGCGGAAGTCCTGAGTCCGCTGCACCGCCAGTTGCTCGCATCGGCGTTCAAAAGCGAGCCATTCAATCAGTACGGCAGACGCGATGTGGGAATGATCGCCGCCGAATGTTCCGAGCATGAGGGACTGCATTTTCATCCCTGGGGATCGTATGTCGAATTCGATCCGGTGGGAAACTCCCCAGATGGAATCGTGTACCGCCTGCTGGTGACCGACCTCCTGAATTATGGGCAGCCCTTCATTCGCTATGACACCGGCGACTGCGTGACGTTGACAGACCAAACTTGCAGCTGTGGAAGGTGGTTCCCATTGGCCGGACGAATTGTCGGACGGTTAGCGGACGGCGTTGTCCGCGCCAATGGCGCCGTTGTTCCGGGGATCGCCCTGACCAATTCTCCGACTCCGATGCCGCGGCCCTTTCTTCCAATCCTCCCCATCAAGGGCGCGCGCAAACGTCCTGCGAATGCGCCTCGGCGAAAGAACTGGGCGATGTCCGCATGAAATTCACAACTATGGCCGAGGAACTGCCAACCTCGAAAGATATGTGTGCATCAAAACGCAAGACCGTGCGGCCATTCGTATCGTTCATTGGGAGAGTTCGATGAGCATTTTCCACACCCACATGCTGTTGCCCCTCGCCGAACCGGAGCGCCATGCCGGCCTTCCCGCGCGCCTGCGCGCGATTCGACGCTTTGAACGCAGCTCTGACAAGGTCCAGCGCGCGGCCCAGCAGCAGCGGCTGCAACGCATCCTGGATCATGCCTACAACACGGTCCCTTTTTATCGGCAGCGATTTGACGATGCCGGATTCAGGCCCTCCGACGCGCGCGTGGACCGTCCTCTCCCGCTTCCCGTATTGAAGCGCGACGATTTGCGCGATGGCGTCAGTGCCCTGCTCTCCAGCTCCTATCGGTTGCAGGACTTGCGCCGCGCCGGCAGCAGCGGCACCACCAGTACGCCGATCCAGTTCTATCGCGACATTGAAGGCCTGCGCAACAAGACTGCCCTTCAATTGCAACTGAATTCCTGGTCCGGATACAAACCCGGCGATTCTGTCCTGATGCTATGGGGCGCGCATCGCGACCTGGCCATGCAACCCAGTTGGCGTTGGCGCTTCTACGAAGAAACGCTGATGCGATGCACCCCGGCTCCCAGCGGAATTATCAACGATGAAATTCTTGAGCGGTTCCGCGAGCGTTACGAGACGCGCCGCCCAAAAGTTCTCTACGCATACTCAACGGTCCTGGCGGCCTTTGCAGCCTTT
>JAJZIF010000278.1 GCA_021810735.1 Acidobacteriota bacterium | reverse complement strand
AGCGACATTCGCAAGGAGTATGCCCAGAAAATGGAGCACCTGGCGCCGGTGTGGGACGGCAGCACAGGCGAAACGCACCCGGGCTATTGGCTGCTGGAGGTGGCCGGAGCCGAGGTGCGAGGCAGCGAGATCGTGCCCTTGTGTCAGCAGCTGTTCTCGGTCGAGGCGAAAGAATTTCCGCAGCGAGAACGCGGAAATTCTCGCCATGGTCGATCAGGTGGACCATCATCTGGCGGGGCGCGGGATCTGGACAGTGGACCGCGGCGGCGACCGAAAGAAGCTGCTGGAACCCTTGCTGGACAAGGGTTTGCGCTTCGTCATCCGCTCCACCGGCGAACCCACGGTGGTCGATCGGCGCGGCCGGCTGCGCCGTGTGGCGGAGGTGGCCCTGGGCTGCCCGCTCCGTCACCAGGCGCGCGTGGTGAAAATCGACAAGGGACAGGAGAAGAGCTACGACTTGCGTTACGGCGCCGAACCCATTCGCCTGACCAAGCGTGCCGAGAAGCTATGGCTGGTGGTCATCGCCGGCTTCGGTGAGCAGCCCATCATGCTGCTCACCCACCTCAAACTGCGAGCGCGGGACTCGGAAAGCCTTTGCTGGGCGGCGCAAATCTATTGGACGAGATGGAAAATTGAGGAAACTTTCCGCTTCCTCAAACAGAGTTACAACCTCGAAGATATCCGTGTGCTGAAGTATCGGCGGTTGAAGAACTTAGTTGTGTTAGTGACGGCGGCGGCTTACTTCGCCGCCACCTTCCTCGGACAACAGATGAAGCTGCGCATCCTCACCGACAAGCTGCTCGTCATCTCGCAGCGATTCTTCGGCATTCCGCCCTTCCGCTTTTATGCTTTGGCAGATGGAATTCGCCGTGTTCTCTCCGCCAGCGCCTTCCGGCCGCCGCAAGAATCGCCCCCCGATGTGCAACTCGAACTCGCCCTCATCTGGTCAGCCTGAAAATTCCGGGGAAACTCCTGTTGTCGCACCGTTGACAACAAATGTTTGTCCGTTCAATTTGAACCTGGTTCATCCTTTTTTTGTTGTCATGGAAGCGGTCGACTCCAACTCGCGCCGAAGAAGAAGGGTCTCCGAGACGTTGTCCGTGCGGTTGCAGCCCTTCCAGTCCACCCACACGTATTCCAAGGCGAGGAAGCCCGTGTAACCAAGCCGTTGCAGCCCAGATATCATTCCGGAAAAATCGATCGCGTTTTCCTGCACTGAGGTTTGCAGCCTGCCAATGGCTCCGCCGCGCACATGAACATGAGAAGCAAACGGCAACAGATCATGCACACGCGCAGAGGTTTCGCCGACCATGATGAAGTGCCCATAATCAAGCGTCAGCGTCAGCCCCGCGGCTGCATCCACGAATGCGCGTGTACTCTCAACATCCGCGCAGATGGAGTCGACGTGAGGTTCAATTGCGTACCGTACCCCGGCACTGGCACACTCGGCTATGCGACGAGCGGCCTCTTCGACTGCAAGTTTCCAATCGAGGTCACGCGAAACCGCCGGGTGGAACACCCCAGGCAAACCCGTAAGATGGCTACAACCAAGCGCGACACAAAACTCGAGTGCGCGAGTGAACACATCGCGGTTCTTGCTGCGTACAGCAGAACTGGGGTCGTTGGCAGCATTCTCGCCGGGATCGACTCCAATCTGGACAAATACATCGGAAACGCTTAGCTCCGCTGCTTTCAAATCATGCAGGATTCGCGCGGTGTAGCTGCGGGGTGAGGCCAACAACTCAATCGGCGAGAAGTGAGAACTGCGTGCAAACAGGCCAACGTCCACATGGTGGAAGCCGAGCAGCTTCACCAGACGCAACGCCTCGGAGCGTTCCAACACAGGGAAGCTGTAGTCTGCGCAGGAAAATTTAAGCATGCTGTGCGCCTCCGTTCAAACTTGCGCGATACAGGGTGTCCATTTGTTCGAGCGCCTGCTGCGCGTTGCCGCGATGCTTGCAGTATTCAACGATGGGCACTCCCGCACGCTCCTGCAAGCCAACATAGCCAGGGTATCGCGGCCGCACGTAAGCTGTCTCAATGCTGGCGACAGTGCGGGAAAAGAAACCATCGGTGATTTGGTTGAGCAGGGTGTCGCGCCAGGCGCTGCGCCGTGCCGGCTGACCGCCGCACATGCCATAGAGTGTGCTCTGGCAAGTGCGACCGGAGACAAACAGGCTGTACTCAAGAGCGAGAGGGATGTCCTTACAGCCAGCGGAGATAGCGATCCCAGTCCCCCCCAGCACCGTACGCATCGGTATACTTCCATCCAGGGCGACCGGGTTGGAGAAGCGCAAGCGCTTCGCCCCAAAACCATTGCGCGAGTAATTGCTGTAAGTATAGGCGAATGGGCAGTAGGCGATGCTATCCCCATCCGTCATTCGTTCATACAGGGCAATTGGATTCATACCGTATATCTCGTCCGGCATCAGAGCTGCAAGTTCACAAATATCCGCCAGGCAGCGAGCGCCAATCTCATGGTCGACAAGCTGTTCAGGACTGGCGGCTATCAGGCTTCCTCGTGAAACGCACAGTCCCATAAAGTTGAGGAAGAGATCTGCTGGAAATCCTGGCATCCGTACCCAACTGAGCCGTGCCAAGTCCATCACATCGTCCCAGTTTTGGGGTTCTTTCAGACGGAGTTGGTCGAGTAAGTCGGGGCGAAGGCTTGCGGCGGGCGCGGCTGCATCGATCGGAAGAGCATAAAGCCTCCCCTGATACACATAACTTGAAAAGCATGGACCCAGCGAGTCGGCTTTGAAGTCCTCGATCTCGTTGCTGGAGAGCAGTGGAAGCAGATCGGTCAGTACACCCGTCGCCTCTGCTTCGCCCACCATCGGGTGGTCGATGACGAGCAGATCGAAGTTGTGCGCAAGAGTGGAAAGATCCGCATGCCCGAATTCGTGTAGGCTTCGCTTCTCCCACTGAATTCGCACTCCGGGATGCTGTTCTTCAAACCGTTGCGCAGTGGCCACCAGCGGCGGCAACGCCCTGCTGTGGTTCCAGGTAATCCCCCGCAGCGAGACCATGCTCATGCAGTTTGCTCCATAAGCGAGGAGACACGGACATTGCTGCCGCTCTTTGCCGAGCGGCATGCCGCCTCAATCACGTCCATCGCAGCCACCCCCAGAGTTGCGGGCGACTGATTGCGGCGTGGGTCGAGGATGGAATCAATCAGATTCAAGGCCGGAGCCTGGTGAGGATAGATTGCGTCTTCCGGCAAATCTGGAAAAGAGCGTGGCC
Organism: Acidobacteriota bacterium; assembly: GCA_021810735.1. The sequence continues at coordinate 2,431 of JAJZIF010000278.1, read as the reverse complement.
CTCCGACCAAAGGCACGAATTCCATTTTCCCGTGCCACAGATCCAGAAACAGCATACCCTTGGTGCCGAAGACACGCAGCTCGAAATCTCTGCGTCCCACGCTGGTTGCGCCAGTGCTGGCGATGGTCACAATTGAGCTGTCGTCCATTTGCAGGTTGAGTGTGTCGTAGATATCGAGAGCTTGGCCGTCATTATGAAAGCGGGCGAAGACCTCTGCGGGCCATGCGCCCGTGAGAAAGGTGAGATAGGCCGCCACATGACAGACCTGCGCATAAATTTGTCCGCCACCGGCGACCTTAGGATCGCTATAGGTGCCTTCCCGCGGATGCATATACGGCGTACCGTGGGTAGGCTGCGTGCTGTCACCGCGAAGTAGATGGCTGATGGGATTGGTCATCAACACGCTGATCATACGCACTTCACCCAGATCCCCATTACGTACCAGACGCTGCGCCTCTTTGGCATGCGCCGTGTAATGCCAGGGACAACTGATAAGAAACTGGGTGCCGTGGTCCCGCGCCATCGTGACCAGTTCCACGCCTTCGGCGGCAGTCAGGGTCATGGGCTTTTCGATCAGCACATGTTTCCCCAACGCCAAGGCCGCAGATGCTTGCTCGTAATGAAGATTCGGGCTACTGCAGACTACTATTGCCTGAAGACCTTCGATGGCGAGCAGTTCGCTGGCCGTGGTGCAAGCGATAGGGATGCCAAAGTCATCAGCAACCTTCCGCGCCTCCTGTCGGTTGCGTTTCTGGACGGCGATAAGCTCGGCATTGGGATGCCCCAGCAGCGCAGGAATGTGGGCAAACGTTGCCCACCATCCTGCGCCGATGACTCCGCATTTGATCTTGTCTTGCACAAGGCGCTCCTCTAAGTCTAGAAGTCAATGGGTTCCAATAGGTCGCGATTGAGTTCTACGCCGAAGCCCGGACTTGTGCTGAGCGTGACATGTCCGTTGACGGGGAGCGGTTCCCCAACAATCGCTTCAAAGATAGGGCGCACTCCCGTCCCATCTCCTACGGATAGATACTCCGCGAACGGGGAGTTCAGATTCGATTGCACAAAGTGATAGTTGTATACGCCTGAGCCATGCGGAATGACTGGTACATCGTAGGGTTTGGCCATAGCTGCGATCCGCCGGACTGCGGTAAGTCCGCCGCACCACTGCATCTCTGGCTGAATGACGTCGCACGCGCGCGCAGCGAGGATGGCGGCGAAGGCCTTCACATCGAACTCCAGATTTCCAATGGCGATCTGGATGGGATTGATGCGTGTGCGCAGTTCTGCGTTGCTATGCTCGGCCCAGCCATTTTGCAGCGGATCTTCAAACCACTTGACATCACAATCGCGCACCCGTTCCGCCAGCCGGGAAGCGAATTCAATATCCCAGGACAGATAACAGTCCACCATCAGTTCCATTTCCTCGCCGAGTGCGCTCCGACAGTCTTCCAGGCATTTCTGCATCTTGATCAGACCCATGCGACCGTCGGCCATACCCCAGGGGGCGGCAATTTTCACCCCTAGAAATCCGCTGCCTTTCCAATGCGAGACCAAGTCGGGGTGTGTGGTTGCGTAGCAAGGAATAGTCTCTTTGGTTTGGCCGCCGAGCAATCGATATACGGGCTGGCCCAGGGCCTTGCCCATCAGGTCCCACAGTGCTAGGTCTACTCCGCTCATGGCCATTGCCGTCACGCCGCCAAGCCCGTATGGCATGGTGGAGCGATACATCTGGTCCCAAAGCATTTCTATGTTGAAGGGATCCTGTCCTATTAGGAACCGGCTGAAGTGCTGTTCGATTACGGCGCAGGAGAAATGGCCGCCACCATAGTTGACCGCGCAGCCAGTCACGCCTTCATCGGTAAAGATTTCGATGGCGTAGGGATCCTGGCCGGGTCCCATCCACAATGTGCGCACTCGTGCATACTTTGGATAGACAGACATTGGGTTTGCGATGTGCGAGCCTGTTTGCCAGCCGCCCCCCCAGTACTGAGACTCACCGAAGCGAGCGCCTTTTTCCCCCAGGTTACCTGAGCGTATTCTGTAGAGTTTTATTTTTGTGATCTTCATTTCTCCGGGGTCTCCCGCTGGGCAGATTGATTCCGTTAGGTAGTCAATCGCAGGTGTCGCTTTCGGATCAATCGCAAAAGCACAGGTGACACAGTTTGCGCATATCGCAAATCAAAAACAATCGGCGGGCACGGCGTGTGGTTCAGTTCCATCCAAACACTTGTCTGGGGGGAATATCGCGTAGCCTGGGCTGCCGGAGCGATCCGGAACCTCTACCACCTGAAGTACGCTTACGAATGCGTTACGGGCTGCTGTTCTCTGTCTGCGTCGGCAAATAAACTGCGCGGGTAGACCTCATCGATATTCATTGGGGTGATCAACTGTATCGGCGCGTAAATTGCGGGCGGAACCGATTTGCGGTGGA